>CAZMYN010000066.1:0-14898 GCA_964570495.1 uncultured Acidimicrobiales bacterium
TCTCGGGCTAGGCCCGCTGGAGTGTGGCGTGGAGGTGGTGGGTGAGTGGCTCGCCCACGGCGGCCATTGCGATGTCGTAGGTGAGGGTGTCGGCGTCGACGGTGTAGGTGCGGGTCGTGGCCGTGACTTCTTTGGCAGTGGCTGTTCCCACGATGTCGGCCGAGGTCAGGTCGAGGCTGGTTCCTGACACCGTGCCTTCGAGCGATTCCATAATTCCGCTCGGGATCGACAGCACAAACTCGACCCCGTCATTGCCCGCTGGGCGCAGGTAGCCGCTCTCGGTGTGCAGCGGTGTGCCATCGAGGTGCTTTGTGCGCTGCACAAACGTGAGAAACGCCTTGCCAACATGGCCAAACACGGTCTCTTCGAGGTATTCGAAGCTCTCGATCGTGGGGTACTGGCCGCTGCCCTTGCCTCGCCAGGTACCGAGAAGGAACTGCAGATGAGCAACTTCTGCTGCGAGGGGAGGTCCGGCCGATGGTGAGGAGTTCTCTGACATTTCGCCACCATATTCGCGCTTCGACAGAAGCGACAGCGCTACGAAACCTCAAAAAGGACACCCGGTCGCCGACTAGGCCATATGGCCCATATTGACTTGGCGGCATCTCCGAGCACATCCCCCGAAACTCAAACCAGTTCGCACTGGTCCACAACCACCCCGGATCCAAACGATTCGACCGCGGTCGAACAGCGCGCCGAAGTACTCGCACGAGCGTGGCGCCAAGCCGTACCCGACCGGGTTGGGTACCTGCGTCACCGTGTCGGGGGGCGTACCGTCCTCGACATTGGCTGCGTTGCCCACGACGCAGCCCGAATGGCTTCTGGGTCGTGGCTGCACGCCCACCTTGTCGAAGTTAGCGAATCATGCCTGGGAGTCGACGTACTCGCCGAAGGCGTGCAGGCCATGCGCGAAGAGGGCTTCGATGCCATTGCTCACGACCTCGGCGCAGGTCCTGGCCCCCTGGCCGCACGCGGACCATTTCAGGTAATCGTCGCCGGCGAACTCATCGAACATCTCGGTGATCCCGAGATGTTGTTCCGCGCTGCATCCGAGCTGCTCAGCGCCGACGGCGAGCTGATCATTACGACCCCCAACCCGTACTCCCCAGCTCGTGTTCGCGCCGGACAGCGCGGCGACATCTGGGAGAACGTCGATCACGTCACCTACGCCTTCCCGAGCGGCATTGGCGAAATGGCGGCGCGCCACGGACTTGTCCTGGCCGAAGCGATGACGACGACGCCAAAGCGTCCGCAACGCAATGGGATCGTCCACTCAATCAAGAGCTCGATCCGCGGGACCCGCTGGCATCGCCGCGGCTTCGCAACGACAGCGGGTGCGGTGCGACCGGTCGTTCTCGATCGACGCGACCGCCTCGACCGGTTGCGAGCGCACTTCGCTGAGCGCACCACTGCTCACCACAACTTCGTCGGAGAGACGTTTATCTACGTAATCAAGCGCGACACTCTTCGCTAGCTAGTATCTGGCCATGATTCGAGTAGGAGTCGCTGGAGCAGGCGGCCGCATGGGAGGCGAGGTATGCCTCGCCGTCGACGCTGCAGATGACATGACGCTCGTCGCTGCCGTCGACCCTTCAACCGCTGGCAGTTCGGTCGGCCACGACGACATCACCGTCGTTGCGTCGCCCGATGAACTCGATGCGGGTTCACTCGACGTGCTCGTCGATTTCACCCATGCCGAGGCAAGCCGCATCGTGCTCGCGTGGGGCGTCCACAATGAAGTCCACGTGGTCTCTGGCGTCACCGGCCAGGATGAAGGTGAAATCGAGTCGCTGCGCGGCGCGCTTACCGGTTCGAACGCGATCATTGCCCCGAACTTTGCGATAGGTGCGGTCATGTTGATGCGCATGGCAGAGCTCGCGGCACCACATTTCCAAACGGCCGAGGTAATCGAGTTTCACCACAACGCAAAGCGCGACGCACCGTCGGGAACCGCCATGATGACCGCGGCACGAATCGACTCGGCAAAGTCTGCAAGCGGTTCAGCGTTCGACGACGACCCAACCGAACAGGAAGTCGTCCCTGGTGCACGTGGCGGCAAGGTCGGTGGGGTTGGGGTGCACGGCGTTCGCATGCATGGCATGGTTGCGCACCAAGAGGTCATCTTCGGCACGACGGGGGAGACCTTGACGATTCGCCACGACAGCATTCATCGCAGCTCGTTTATGCCCGGCGTCCTTCTCGCGATCCGTGAGGTGTCGCAGCGCCCGGGGTTAACCGTTGGGCTGGACGATCTACTCTTTGGGTAGGGAGCGGTCCCCCTTGTCTCGGGTGATCTCTATGCCGACAATGGAGAATGGACTTGTTCAGGCGCGGAACTGGCGAGAATAGCGGTGATGGCGGTAGGCGCAGTCCAGCACGCACCCGAATAGCAGCGGGCCTTGTTGGACTGGCTGCGTTTGTTTCGGTGTTTACCGTCGCGGCCAACCCCGACCGCGAGGTCGCTGCGCCCGAGTCGTCGACCGAAATCGTCGTAGCCCCCGACGGCGGCGAAGAGCGCGAATCACCCATCGAGGTGAGCGTCACGTGCGATGCCGCTGGTCTTTGTCGCATTCCCACACCGGTCGGTCAAACCGGAGGGCCGACGTGGATATGTCCGGGTCTGTGCGAGGAGCATGACGATGGTCGTGACGCAACCTTGTATTCGGTGCTGATCGCGGATTCAAACGGACCCAGCGACTACGCGGTGATCCGCGGCCTCGAACGTCGCGACGGCTCGAGTCGGATCGCTGTCGTGCCTGCGGACACCGCATCACCGACCGATGACTTCGTCGAGATCGAAATCGACAACGGCAGAATCAACTTTGACGAGCAAGGCGACTCAGGTATCGACCTCCGGACAACCCGTGCGGCCGTACCTTCTGGAGAAACCGAGGAGCTACCTAACGGCAGCCCGGCGTTCAACGACGGTGCCCGCGGAGTGGTGAGCCTTTTGATACTGGCTCTGGGCATAGCCGCCGCCGTTGCGACGTTCGTCGCTGTGGCCTTCGGAATCAAGGTGCTGTTGGAGCAGCCCCGGGAGCGTCGAACGTCGCGGTGGTCCCGTGACGACGATGACGATGATGAGGACGCCGATGCACTGGCGACTCCGCTCACATTTGAGGTTGCCGAAGAACGTGCTGCGGTCGTGCGTGACCTTCTCGACCGTGTACGAGAGGTCGACGACCCCCGACTGTCGATCCAAACCGGGTTTGCCACGCTCGAATCAGGCTTTGGAGGCTCAAACCTCGTGCGCGGCCGCAACGAGACCGCGGCTCGCTACGTCAATCGGATTCTTGGCTCCGGAGGTGAGTCACGAGAGGCGCTCAGCGAGATCGTCGCGCTCTTCGAACGCGCCCGGTTTAGCGAACTGCCCGTCGACGCTGCCATGCGGACACGGATGATCGAGCGCCTAGAGCAAGTCCAACAGGATTGGGAGCGACGCGCCTTCGAGCTCTCGCAAACCGCGCCAGCGGCGCCCGCTGCCATGCCACAGCCAGTCGAGGTTGACGCCCCATGACGATTTTCATCATCGCTGCGGTGGTCGCGCTCGTCGGCTCGGCCCTGGCCGCAGTCGCAGCAAACCGCGAAGTCCGGATCGATCAACTCAGCGCCGGTGCGTGGATCCTGCCCCAACAGTCACGCGACCGCGTCATGTCAGCCGATCTCAGTTCGATGATCGTCCGTCTCGATCGAGCCCGCACAGATCCCCATGCCTGGGAAACCCTCCTGCGTCGCCTCGATGGACTGCACGCTCAGCTCAGCCCCTTTGGCGAGAACGTTCGTCGACCCCCGTACCAAAAGCAGTGGTGGTGGGAGGCTGAGCTCCAGCGCTTTGGCGTGAAGCTGCCCGAGCCGCTCCGACGCACCGACGTTGAACCCGAAGCCCCAAAGAGATACAACGCCCGCTATCTCGAGAGCTATATCCAAACCCTCGAACGACTTGCCGGAGTACACAATGAGCACGACTGACATTCACACCCTGTCCAACACGATCCTCGACGAGCTCGAAAAGGCCGTCATTGGCAAGCGAGACGTTCTACAGCTGATGCTGACGGGCGTTCTTGCCGACGGGCACATCTTGTTTGAGGATCTACCCGGATTGGCCAAGACGCTCATTGCTCGTTCCTTTGCTCAGGTCAGCACCCTGCAGTTCTCGCGAGTGCAGTTCACGCCCGACCTGGTTCCCGGTGACATCACGGGTTCGACGGTGCTCGACATGGCGACGCAGCGGGGTGTGTTTCAGCCCGGTCCAATCTTTGCGAACCTGGTCTTAGGTGACGAGATCAACCGCGCTCCGCCAAAGACGCAGGCGGCAGTTCTCGAGGCGATGGAAGAACGCCAGGTCACGATCGACGGTACGTCGCATCCGCTGCCGAGACCGTTCCTCGTGATTGCGACGCAGAACCCAATCGAATCCGGCGGAACCTATCCGCTTCCCGAAGCTCAGCTCGACCGCTTCTTGTTGCGCGCCAGCGTCGGTTACCCCGAAACCGACGCCGAACTTGAGATTGTGTTGCGCCGGGCAGGGCGACGCCAAGACCATGTCGAGCTTCGTACGATCGTCGACTCCAACACCATCGTTGCGATGCAACAAGCCGTCGAAGCGGTCTACCTTGACGAGACCGTTGCTCGGTACATCGTCGAGATCGTCGGCGCCACGCGGAACAACACTCGCCTGCAGACCGGGGCGAGCCCTCGTGGTTCGCTCGGTCTGATGAAGGCAGCGCGATCACGCGCCGCGATTATGGGTCGCAACTTCGTCATTCCCGATGACGTGATCGAGATGGCTGTTCCGGTGCTCGCGCACCGGGTGTTGCTCACACCCGATGAATGGTTGCGCGGCAGCTCTGCGGCCGAAATTGTCCAACAGTGCGTCGCGTCCATCGCAACTCCGCCGACGATCAAGCCTGCCAGCGCGGCTCCGGCGGTAATTCTGTGAGCGACGAGCTCGAGCTGTCGTCTCGGTTTGGTCATGGGCTGACGAGCGTGTCGACCACGAATATGGTCGCGACGAGCGTCACGCCCAACGCGGTCTCCACGACGATCCTGTCGGTCGTGTCGCTCGTGGTTGCCTTGACGCTTCGTGAACCCGCAGCGATCGCCTTCGTGCTTCCGTACTTGCTGTCTTTGCTAGGTGGGCTCGAGCGATTCCGCAAAGGGACGATTGAGGTCTTGCTCGACTGCGAGCATGGCCGAGCCGTGCAGGGCGACGAGCTGACCTACATAGCGTCAGTGAGCAGTACCGAAGGAGTCGACCGGTGCACGGTCGAGTTCGACCCGGGACGTCACATGCGGATGATCTCGGCCCCGAAGGTCACGGTACGGGTAGAGGCAAACTCGACCGTCGAAGTGCCCTTTGTCGTCGAGTTGACGCGGTGGGGTTTGGTCCGGCCAGAGAAGTTGCACGTGCAAACAAGCGATGTGATGTCGCTTCTGTCGCGCAACTATGAGTTCAACGTCGATGAGGACATTCGGGTCGCACTGCCGTCGCTTTCGCTTCGCGAGACAATCGAACCGGGCCGCTACCGCGACATTGCTGGTGGGCATCGAAGCGAATCTCGAGGAGAGGGGATCGAGCTTGCCGACATACGCGAGTATCGATCTGGCGACCCCATTCGATCGATCAATTGGCGCATCAGTAATCGGCGTCGCGAGCCGTGGGTCACCCTGCGTCACCCCGACCGGTCAGCCACGATTGTCATCGTTGCCGACACCTACGGTGCCCACTTGTCGATGACCGTAGAGCCCGGCGTCGTGCGTGCTGTCGAGGCTCTCGCGGGCACTCACCTCGCACTGCACGACAAGGTCGGCGCTTTGCTTCTCGGACCCGATATCGAATGGATTCCGCCCCAGCTCGGAGAGCGGCAAAAGTATCGCATCACCGACGCGTTTATCGACACAACACAGTGGTCTCGTGACTGGTCCACAAAGCCTGACCTGCACCGCCTGATCAGCAGTGACGCGGTGGTGATCATCGTGTCGACCTTGCGTGATCGCCGAATCTTGTCGCATGTCGCGGCGCTGCGCGCTGGCGGTCGACACATCGCCATTCTCGAACCCGTCATAGTTGTTGAGGCCGAACAACTATCCAAGGCATCGCACAGTCCCGAAGTCGATCGTGCGAGTCGCCTTGACCGACTCGACCGTGACGCGAATCGACGGGCTCTTCGACGCGACGGTTTGCTTGTCGTTCCGTGGGAAATCGGCACACCGCTCGACCCGGCTATGCGAACACTTCGGATCGTCTACGGCGCAGTTCAGGCAAGCGCGATGGCCTCTAGTCGAACGGGGGCGATGCGATGACAAATGATGACGGACGATTCCAGATTCGCGCGTCCACCACGGAGCGGCGAGGTCGCTGGTCGTGGTTGAGGCTCGGACCATCGCGCGACTCAGCGCTCGCCGTAGGCATCCAGGTCGTCATGTCGGTGATCATGAGCGGCTTCGGCGGATCCAACGCTGCATCGGCCGGGATTGTGGCGGTTTTCGCTGTCCTGCTGTCGCTCGTTGTGCGTGAGAGCTTCGTGCGTACCGCTGCTCCGATCTTGACGCTCATCGGAGCGCTCTCGGCCTTCGGGTCTTCTGGCATAAGCAGTATCGGTGCGCTCGCCGGGTTCGGCTTTGGTTCGTGGGTTGTTGGTTGGCTGGTTCGCCGCGGAGAGGCTTCGCGCCGCGGTCGACACATCGAAAAGCTCGCGCGGAACCTGGAACTTCGATCGATTGGATTGGTCGGCGCCTTGACCGGTGCGTTAGCGCTTCTCATGGTCGGAGCAACCCAACTCTCGGTGCCGTCGATTGCATTGCCAGCCGCCATTTTGGCCGCCGCTGTGGGTGTGCTTGCGGTGGGTCGTTTGTTGCAAGGAAGCACCGTGGGCGGAAACGACGAGGAGATGCGACTCGGGAACCGTCTGCGGCGTTCGCCAGCTGTTGGGACGCTAGATCCGGTCGTCGCGTCGAGTGGCGAGCAGATCGTGGCAACCGAATTTCTCGACGATGCCCGAGTCCCTATCGCGATCGAAGAGCCCGAGGGCACCGATACCACCGAGCGGGCCGACGACGCCTAGGCAAGGCACGGCGCGCAGCTATCCAGTAGTCTCAGCGTATGGTCACGCTCGACCCATCGAG
This sequence comes from uncultured Acidimicrobiales bacterium, assembly GCA_964570495.1. Classification (GTDB taxonomy): domain Bacteria; phylum Actinomycetota; class Acidimicrobiia; order Acidimicrobiales; family SHLQ01; genus SHLQ01. The sequence continues at coordinate 7,126 of CAZMYN010000066.1, forward strand.
AACCGGTTTTGATGCCGACGAGCCGAGAGTTCGTCCGTATTCGAGCGAAGATTTCCGTTGGGGCCTCTCCCTGCTCGACATGACGGGCGGCCGGTATCGGGTTCGGCGTGGCAAGGTCGTCGATGTCGCGACCCAGCCTGGGCTCGTTGCCTGTCGCGGCGACGAACGAGTGGGGCTGGTGACGTTGGCGCGTCATCGAGAAGCGCTCGAACTCGCCGTCTTGTGCGTGGCTCCCTTCGACGACGAGGTCTCGGCGCTGTTAATCAATGCGGCCCGCACCTATGCCGGGCCGACCTGTCGCAGACTATTTTCGATCTGTTCGAACGCCGAGCTAGAGGTCCAACGATCGCTCCAGGTCTACGGATTTCAGCTCGCGGCCTGCCGGCCCGGAATCGTCGAGGCCGTGCGCCATCGCTCGACGGACCCGATTGTCGAGCAGCTCGGCGGACTGTCGGTGCGCGATGAGCTTGAGTTCGATTGGTTGCTACCGTAAGGGTCTGTGTTTCTCCGACCTAGGTGGCTAGCTTCGCACCTCTTCGCAATCGTCCTCGTGGTGGCGTTCATCTTCGCGGGTTTCTGGCAGATCAACCGGCTCGGTCAGCGCCAATCACAAAATGAAATCGCCGCGTCACGAATGGACAGCGCCGTTTCCTTTGACGACATTCTCGATTCTCCAACGAACGAGCTCGAATTTCGTCGGGTCCAGGTCGAGGGCCGCTTCGAGCCGGGCTCCGAAGTCCTGATCGCCAACCGAAGCCGTGACGGTGCTGCGGGTTTTTGGGTGTGGACGAACTTTGTCACCGAGCACGGCGACCTTCTCGTCAGCCGGGGGTTCGTCAATCGCGGAACCATCGTCGGTGGAGACGGGGCGCCGCCGCGCAGCGAGGCCGCAGTGAACGACGAGCCGCTGCTGATCGAAGGCCTAACACGAACCGGGTTTGATAGTGCCCGGGTCAGTTCCGATGAAACCCAGCTAACACGACCCGACCCAGCACGCGCCGGCGAGCTGCTCGAGCTCGATACCGCACTCGATTCGTCGGTCTATCTGTCGCTGATTGCCCAAGAGCCTTTGCGCGCCCAGGAAATCCCGTTTCCGGTGCCGCTGCCCGATCTCAGCGAGGGCCCACACCGCAGTTACGCCTTCCAGTGGTTCACGTTCGCCGTCATAGGAACGATTGGATATGCGGTGCTGCTCTATCGCATTTCTCGGGGCAATCAAGAACGCGGTGACGTTCCTATCTAGTCGCCGGGTGTAACCTCAGAGGCGACTTCTAGACACAAAGGAAGGTCACCATGGCGCGCTTTGGACACGTACTCACGGCAATGATCTCCCCGTTCACGAACGACGGGGCGCTCGATCTCGAGGGTGCACAGAAGCTCGCCAAGTGGCTGATTGCTAACGGCAACGACGGATTGGTCATCGCGGGCACGACAGGCGAGAGCCCGACGCTCACCCATGACGAGCAGATAGCGCTCATCGAAGCGGTAGCCGAAGCGGTCGATGCCCCGGTCATTGCCGGCGCGGGCAGCAACGACACCCGGGCAGCTGTCGAGCTCACACAACGGGCCACCGAAGCTGGGGCTACCGGAATCTTGTCGGTCACCCCGTACTACAACCGCCCATCCCAAGACGGCCTACTCGCTCACTTCCGGGCCGTTGCTCAGTCGACCGATCTCCCGATCGTGTTGTACGACATCCCGGTTCGTGCCGGGCGCAAGGTCGACACCTCAACGCTCATCACGCTCGCCCAAGAGTCAAACATCGTTGCGCTCAAAGATGCAGCGGGCGACCCGTCAGAGACAGCGGTCGTGATTGCGAACACTCCCGACGACTTCGACGTCTACTCCGGCGATGATGGGCTGACCTTGCCGCTGCTTGCCGTTGGCGCGGTCGGTGTTATCGGAGTCGCTACGCATTGGGCTGGCGTCGAAACAAACCAGATGGTTTCGGCATTTCTTGGTGGCAATGTCGGCGAAGCAATGCGTCTGAATCAAAAACTGCTCGAATCCTGGGACATCGAATCGGGCGATGCTCGACCGAACCCGATCCCGTCCAAGACAATGATGCGACTGCTCGGTCAACCCGGCGGCCAGTGTCGTCTGCCCATGGGACCCGAGCCTGCGGGGCTCGAAGACCAATGCCGCAAGGTGCTCTCTAGTTTGGGTCGTCCGGGGTTCTAATGGCACAGCCCGTCCGAATTACGTTCCTTGGCGGATTGGGCGACATAGGCCGCAACTGTGCGGTTCTCGAGACCGGCGGGCGAATGGTCATTCTCGATTGTGGGCAGATGTTCTCCGACGAGACTCAGCCCGGTGTCGACTCGATTATCCCGGACTTTTCTTTCTTCGAGGGCATCGAGGACCGGATCGATGGTTGCGTTGTCACCCACGCGCACGAAGATCACATTGGCGCCGTCACCTACTTGCTCGAAGCGCTTCCCAAGCTTGAGCTCGACTTTTACGGCTCGCCGTTCACGCTCGGATTGGTCCGTCACAAGCTCCAAGAACGGAACTTGCAGAGCCGGGCGAACCTGATCACGGTCGAGGACGGCGAGAAGCGCAAGGTCGGTCCATTCGACTGTGAGTTCTTGCCGGTCACCCACTCAACGCCATCGGGTCTGATCACCGCGTTCTCCACGCCGCAGGGCATCATCTTGCATTCGAGCGACTTCAAGCTCGACCACACGCCCGTCGATGGCCGTGTCACCGACTTGCCTCGCATTGGCGCGCTTTCGACCGACCCGGGCATCCGGCTACTGCTGGCCGATTCGACGAACGCCAATTCACCCGGCCAGTCACGCTCGGAGTCCGAAATCGGCGGTGTGTTGCGTTCGGTGTTCCACGAGCATCGCAAGAACCGGATCATCGTCGCGGCGTTTGCGAGTCATATTCATCGTGTCCAGCAGATTGCTGACGCGGCGCTCGAACAAGACCGCACGATCGTTACGCTCGGCCGCTCGATGAAGCGCAACGTTGCAATGGCGCGCGATCTTGGGCTGCTTTCGATTCCAGATTCGAAAATTGTCGACGTTGCCGATTCCGAGGATCTTGACCCGCTCAAAACCTGCATCATTTCGACCGGAAGCCAAGGTGAGCACCGGTCTGCTCTGACCTTGATCGCGGCGAACGACAGCAGATGGGTGACCGCTGGTCCCCGCGACACGGTGGTCTTTAGTTCCCATCCAATTCCGGGCAACGAGGCCGCGGTTGGTCGAGTGCGCTCGGCGCTTGCCCGCCAAGGCGCAACCATTGTTCACTCCGGCCAGCTCAACGTGCACACTACGGGCCATGGCAAACAACAAGAACTGCTCGCGCTACACGGTGTGGCGAACGCCGAATTGTTCGTGCCCGTCCACGGTGAGTACGAACATCTCGTTGGCCATAGCGAACTGGCGCTGCGCCGCGGCATGGCCCCAGAGAACGTGTTGGTCGCTACCGACGGCGATCAGCTCCTGTTGACCGACGAAGGCATCAGCAAGGACGGCCAGGTTTCGGGTGAACACATCTATATGGATGGCACTGCCGCACCCGTCAACGACGAGATTCTCGAACAGCGGCTCCTCATGGGCCAGGCCGGCTTTGTCTCGGTGATTGCCGAGGTCGACCTGCAGGCCGGCGAGATCGTCTTTGGACCCGAGATCGAGTCACGGGGTTGGGCAACACACGTCGACCGCTTTGACCTCGAGTCCGGCGCAAAGACCGAGGCGCGCGAGGCTCTTGAGGCAGCGCTCAGCGAATCGAACACCGACATTCGAGACCTCGAGCGGGCTGCGCGACGAGCCGTTGGCCGCTATGTCGCCGCAGCGACGCGCCGCCGTCCCGTCATCGTGCCGGTCATCCGTGCCGCCCCCGAAATCACGTAGCGCGCGAGCCTAACTTCAGCACGCGCGAAATGACCGGTTCGTGTCGTCGCGCTCAACTAGGGTTAGTGGCCTGTGGCTACTACATCGAAGTCCTCGAAAAGTCGTTCGCGATCAACGAATTCGCGCTCGAAGACTGCACGCTCAAAGACCGCTCGGGGTCGCGCGCCCGCAAAGCGCACCTCGAACAGGGCCAACACCAGCACCAAACGCCCCGCGAGCAAGACCAGAAACTCCCGCAACAAAAGCACCAAAAAGAAGACCACTGTTGCCCAGCGGCCCTCGATAGGGGAGACCTTTGCCGAGGCGGTCGACGGGCGCGGCGCCGACCTGTTGGGCCTGTTTTTGATCGTCGTTGGAATCTTGAGTGCGCTGGGCATTTACAGCGGGACATCGGGGCTTCTTGGGCAAGCCTTCGACGACGGCTTTGGCTGGCTGATGGGTCTCTACCGATACCTCGCACCGTTTGTGATCATCGCAGCCGGACTTGCCGTGATTCGCCGAGCCGGGCAGTCGCACGTGTTACCGCCGCACTTCCTCGTCGGTGGACTCGCCGCGATCTTCTCGATGACCGGTCTCGTCCACCTCGCCGGCGACAGTCCCGCGTGGGGCAGCACCGTTGCTGACTTCTCCCGTGCCGGAGGGGTCATGGGACTCTTGGTAGGTGGCCCACTGCTCGCCATTGCATCATTTTGGGGAGCGCTGCTGATTCTGCTGGCGGTTGGCATTGGTGGATTGATCGTCATGACCGGCATGTCGCTCGAAGGTCTCCTGGCATCGATTGCCAACGGCGCACGCCCGCTCGCAGGCGCGGCTGCCAACAGCACCCGGTCACTCTTTGTTATCGACCGCGACGCCGAAGAACTACTCGACCCAGACGATGGCGACCCGCTCGATCTGCGAGACGAACCCTCGATCCACATTGGCGGTGTGCGCCATGACGCAGGCGAGGATCCCTTCGTCGACGATGCGGGCAATAGCCGCGACGCAACCATCGAGATTCCCGTGCCGCCACGCCCCGACGCTGCGGACAAGTCGCCAGACAAATCCTCCAAGAGCGACAACACAAACAAGTCGACCAAACCCGAAGTATTCGACCAAGACGAAGATCTTGGCGCTGCTCCTGCACCGACGGTCGTCGTGCCACAGGTGGTGCCACAGCCCCAACAGCTCGAGACCGAACTCGCCGTCACCACCCAAGGAGATCGCACCTGGATCCTTCCGTCCATGTCGCTGCTCAGCCGGTCGGGTTCCCAAGACGTCGACCAGGACGCTGTATTGGCGCGCGGTCGCACCCTCGAACGTGCGCTCAGCGACCACGGCGTCGAAACGCGGCTCATCAACATGGTTGTCGGACCAACCGTTACCCGCTTCGAGCTCGAACTTGGACTCGGCGTCAAGGTGTCGAAGGTCAAGAACCTGAGCGACGACATTGCCTACGCAATGGCATCGCCCGATGTACGAATCATTGCGCCGATCCCGGGCAAGCAAGCCATCGGTGTCGAGGTCCCCAACGAAGACCGTCAGATCATTGCGGTCGGAGACATTCTCGGGTCGAGCGAGGCCAAAGCAGCAAAGGGCCCAATGTCGGTCGCCCTCGGCCGCGACATCAACGGCAAATCCTTGCTCGCCGACCTCTCGAAGATGCCCCACACGTTGGTCGCTGGTGCGACAGGCGCGGGTAAGTCCTCGGGCATTAACTCGATCATCACATCGCTGTTGATGCGCAACACGCCCGACGACGTCCGGATGATCCTCATCGATCCCAAGCGCGTCGAGATGACCCAGTACGAGCGCATCCCACATCTGTTGACCCAGCCGGTCACCGACCCAAAGAAGGCAGCGAATGCGCTGGCTTGGGCAGTTCGTGAGATGGAACGACGCTATGAGCTGCTCGAAGAGTGCCGCTTCCGCGACATCGGCGGCTACAACGCAGGGTTCGACGCGGGGAAGGTCAAGGCAAAGAAGGGCCAGTTGGGCCCCGATGGCGAACCTCGCCAGTTCAAGCGTTTGCCCTACATCCTTCTCGTCGTCGACGAGCTTGCCGATCTCATGATGGTCGCTGCACGCGACGTCGAAGACTCGATCGTGCGCATTGGCCAAAAGGCCCGTGCGGTTGGCATCCACATGGTGATCGCAACGCAGCGGCCTTCCGTCGACGTCATCACCGGCCTTATCAAAGCAAACGTTCCTGCACGAGTCGCCTACGCCGTGTCGAGCATGCAAGACAGCCGAGTCATTCTCGGCTCACCAGGAGCCGAACGGCTCGTGGGCAAGGGCGACATGTTGTTCCTTGACCCGACCAGTTCAACACCGCTTCGCCTGCAAGGCGCGTGGGTCGAAGAGTCCGAAGTCAAAAAGATCGTCGACCATTGGCGTCAGCAAGGCTACGACGAAGTGTCGAGTAGCGAGGAAGTACTCGGAGCTGCGCCGTCGGCAACGCCCGAGCTTCCCGATGCGAGCGGAGCAGCGGGTGCGCCCGCAGTCGATCTCTCGGGGATGCCGGGCATTGCACCAGCAGCCCCACCCGCTGGAACCGACATGATCACCGCGGACCGCAAGGACGACAGCGACACCGACGAGTTGCTGTTCCAGGCCATGGAGCTAGTGGTTTCGTCGGGCTTGGGATCCACCTCGATGTTGCAGCGCAAACTGCGCGTTGGCTTCTCTCGTGCCGGGCGCATTATGGACGAGCTTGAACAAAAGGGAATCGTGGGACCGAGCGAAGGCTCCAAGGCCCGCGAGGTCCTCTTGACACCCGAGCAACTCCAAGAACTTCGTTCCGAGGCATAGGCGGAGCGTTCTTCAGTGGAATTTCTGACATCGCCTAACCTGGTGACGGCGCTCGTCCAGGTCGCAATTGGATTGTTCCTGCTCACCAAGGCTGCCGACCTTTTCGTCGACGGAGCAGTCAACATTGCGGGCACGCTCAAGATCTCGCCCGTCGTCGTTGGCGCCGTGATCGTCGGCTTTGGAACGTCAGCGCCTGAGCTCTTGGTCTCGGGAATTGCCGCGAGCGGCGGCGACCTCGACCTTGGCGTTGGCAACATCGTCGGTTCGAACGTCGCCAACCTCTCGTTGGTCCTCGGTGCCGCCGCACTTGTTGTACCGCTGCTCGTCACCAAGGCCGTACTTGCCCGCGAAGCCCCACTCAGCCTCATTGCCGTGATCGTCTTTGCCTTCTTCACCACGAACGGACTTCAACAGTGGGAGGGCATTGTGATGCTCGTCCTGTTGGCTGGGGCCTTGTCGTGGATCATGTTTGGGGGTCACGAGGACTCGACCGAAGAACTCGAATTCGACGAAGACGCAACCCTCAAAAGCAGCATCGGCGTCACGCTCGGTGGGCTCGTCGGCACGCTTATCGGCGCTCAACTGATGGTCTGGGGAGCTCTCGGACTCGCCGACCGGTTTGGCGTCTCCGGAGGCTTCATTGGCTTCACTCTCGTCGCCATCGGTACGTCGCTTCCCGAACTCGTAACAGCGGTGGCAGCAGCAAAGAAGGGCGAGACCGAACTCATCCTCGGCAACCTTCTCGGCTCGAATATGTTCAACAGCCTGGCCGTCGGTGGGGCGATTGCGCTGCTTGGAGCAGGCCCGATCCAAGACGAGCTCATCGCTTCCTATGGCATCGTGCTCATGGTGATCGTGGCTGGCCTGGCGTGGGTGTTCATGGTTGTCCGAGGTGTGGTGAGCAAGCGAGAGGCCGTCATCTTGTTGACCGCCTACTTCGCAGCAATTCTCGTCATTTCCGAGACCGGCATTGGAGAGTCGATACGCGATGTCATGGAGTCGATGACCTAGCAGGGCGTCCGTCGGTGCCCGCCGGTAGCCTTTCGAGGTGGCTGAACAATATTGGATCGAGACCCTTGGGTGTCCCAAGAACGACGTCGATTCAGACAAGCTCGTCGGC
>CAZMYN010000067.1:0-14855 GCA_964570495.1 uncultured Acidimicrobiales bacterium
GTTCATGAACGCGATGAAGTCGAGGCTGATTTCCTTCGGGCATGCCTCATGGCACTCGCCATGGTTCGTGCACGTGCCAAAGAAGTCTTCCATCGTGTCGACCATTTCCTCGGTGCGCTTCCAACGCTCGCTCTGTCCCTGCGGCAACAAGTTGAGATGGTTGATCTTCGCTGCGGTGAAGAGCTGTGCGGCTGAGTTTGGACATGCCGCAACACATGCGCCACAACCAATACATGCCGCGGCATCCATGGCGACGTCGGCTGCTTCTTTCGGTACGGGGATCAAGTTCGCGTCAGGTGCAGAACCGGTACTAACCGTCACGTAACCACCGGCATGTTGGATCTTGTCCATGGCGGTTCGGCTGACGGCGAGGTCCTTGATGACCGGAAAGCTCTTCGCACGGAACGGTTCGATCGTGATGTGAGCTCCGTTGTCGAACGTACGCATGTGCAGCTGACAGGTTGCCTGACCCTTGACCGGCCCGTGGGCTTGACCGTTGATCATCAACGAGCAGGTGCCACAGATGCCTTCACGGCAATCGCTTTCGAAGGTGACAGGCTCCTTCTCTTCGGCGATGAGGTCTTCGTTCACCTGGTCGAGCATCTCGAGGAACGAGCTGTCGGTGCTGACGTCTTTTGCCTCGTAGGTCTCGAAGCGACCCTTGTCGAGTGGGCCGTTCTGACGCCAAACGTCGAGGGTGATGTTGATTGTTTCTTCGCTCACAATGATCCCTACTTGTAGCTGCGCTGGCTGAGCTTGACGTGTTCGAATTCGAGTTGTTCTTCGTGCTTGGTCTGTTCGGCATCGGCGCCGTTCCATTCCCAAGCTGCAACGTGACTGAAGTTCTCGTCGTCACGCAGGGCTTCGCCCTCTTCGGTTTGGCTCTCGAGCCGGAAGTGGCCACCGCAGGACTCGTTGCGCACGAGCGCATCGCGAGCCTTGAGCTTGGCCAGTTCGAAGAAGTCGGCCACTCGGCCAACCTTTTCGAGTTCGGTGTTCATCGACGTGTTGTCGCCCATGACCCGAACGTTCTTCTTGAACTCCTCTTCGAGGGTGGCGATTTCGTCGCCGGCCTTCTCGAGACCGTTCTTGTCGCGGGCCATGCCAATGCGCTCCCACACGATCTTGCCGAGTTCGCGGTGGTAGTGCTCAGGTGACTTGGTGCCCTTGACCGACAACCACATGTTGGTCTGGTCAGCAACGGCTGCTTCGGCCTCGACGAACGCGGGGTCAGAGGTCGGCACGACGTCGTCACCCAGCTTGTCGGCAAGGTAGTCGCCGATCGTGTACGGCAGTACGAAGTAGCCGTCGGCCAACCCCTGCATCAGCGCCGAAGCGCCGAGGCGGTTGGCGCCGTGATCAGAGAAGTTCGCCTCGCCGATCGCGTACGTGCCCGGCACCGTGGTCATCAGGTGATAATCGACCCAGAGGCCACCCATCGTGTAGTGGGTAGCGGGGTAGATGCGCATGGGGCGCTCGTAGGGGTTCTCGCCGGTGATGTTGGCGTAGAGATCGAAGAGGTTTCCGTACTTCTCCTTGATCGTCTCGACACCATCGCGAGCGATCGCATCGGCGAAGTCGAGGAAGACGCCGTTCTTGAGCGGACCGATGCCACGACCTTCGTCGACCACGGTCTTTGCGTTACGGGACGCGACATCTCGAGGCACGAGGTTTCCGAACGCTGGGTACTTGCGCTCGAGGTAGTAGTCGCGCTCGGCTTCGGGGATGTCGGCTGCGAGTCGAGCGTCGTCGAATGCGCTCGGCACCCAGATGCGGCCATCGTTTCGAAGCGACTCGCTCATGAGCGTCAGCTTCGACTGGTGGTCGGCCGATGCCGGAATGCAGGTCGGGTGGATCTGGGTGTAGCACGGGTTCGCGAAGAAGGCGCCCTTGCGGTGCGCACGCCAGGCTGCGGTGACATTGCACATCATGGCGTTGGTCGACAGGTAATAGACGTTGCCGTAGCCACCGGTAGCGAGCACCACGGCATGAGCCGAGTGAGACTCGACCTCACCGGTCAAAAGATCGCGGGTAACAATGCCGACCGTCTCGCCGTCCTTGGTGACCAGGTCGAGCATCTCTTTGCGGTTGTGCATCTCGACGCCGCCAGTTTCGATCTGGCGATTGAGAGCGGAGTAGGCCCCGAGCAGCAACTGCTGTCCGGTTTGGCCGCGGGCATAGAAGGTGCGCGACACCTGAGCGCCACCGAAGGAGCGGTTGTCGAGCAGTCCGCCGTAGTCACGTGCGAACGGGACGCCCTGGGCTGCGGCTTGATCGATGATGTTGACTGACACCTCGGCCAGACGATGCACGTTGGCTTCGCGGCTGCGGTAGTCGCCGCCCTTGACGGTGTCGTAGAACAACCGGAAGACCGAGTCGCCGTCGTTCTGGTAGTTCTTCGCGGCGTTGATTCCGCCCTGAGCAGCAATCGAGTGCGCCCGACGGGGACTGTCGTGGAAGGTGAAGGCCTTGACGTTGTAGCCAAGCTCGGCGAGCGTGGCCGCAGCCGACGATCCGGCAAGGCCGGTACCCACAACAATCACGGTGAACTTGCGCTTGTTGTTCGGGTTCACCAAGTTCATCGAGAACTTGTGGTTCTCCCACATGTTTGCAATGTCGCTGGTGTCGGGGACCTTCGAGTCGAGCTTCGGGCTCGTGACTTTGTTGCCTGGCTCCATGGTTGCCGTCATGACTATTCGCCTTCTTCCTCTTCGAGCACACGCTCGTGGCACGCGGTGTTGTCTTCGACGTCGGTGATCTCGCCGCACGGGTTGTTCGCATCGTCGATCACACCGGCTTGGGTGAGGATCGGAAAGGTCAGATTGCCGATGAGTATGACACCGGCGAGCCCCATCGCCAGGCCCCTACGGGCACTGTTGTACTTCGGGTTGTTGAGCCCCAGGCTTTGAAAGAGCGACCAGGCACCGTGGAACACATGGATGGCAAGGGCGGTGTTGGCCACGATGTAGAGGATCGCGACCGGCACGTTCGACAGACTCGTTGCCAGGTTGTGGTACGGATCACCACGCACGTAGTCGGTGTGTGGCAGCCAACCCCATGTGAGGTCCGCGAGGTGGAAGATCAGGTACAGCAGGATGATCGGGCCGGTCCAGCGCATGGTCCGACTCGCGTAGTCCGCAGCAATGTAGTCACGCCCACCGGGGTAGCTCTTTTGGCCGTCGATGAAGTTGGCGCCGTCGCTGGCACGCCGACTGATCTCTTTGGTGGTGTAGGCAGCAGCGATATGCAGGCCAAACATGGCAATGAGGCCAAAACGCAAAACCCACAAGAGCCATGTGCGCGGGATGATGCCCCCGCCCAACTCGCGAAGCGTCTCGGCGTACTCATGGGTTTCAGAGGGCGACTCGAACACATGGAAGTTGCCGACCATGTGCGCAATGACGAAGCTGATCAGGCCCGCTCCCGTGATCGCCATGATCCACTTGCGTCCAACCGCGGACTGCCAAATGTTCATCGGGAACGGCAACGGCTTCTTGCGGTCTCGAATCGGCTGTGGATTCCGAAAGTCGGGCATTGTCTGCGCCATGTGGGCTCCTAAAAACCAAGTGACCAGTCGCCGCAAGACTTACTGAACGTGCTGAAGCTGCGGCCACTCCATCCAGCGTTCAACAGGCTACCCGTATGGTCAACGGCTGAACGTAGTTGTGAACGAATTCAGTATTTACGCGTGGTCACCGTCGCGGAGCCGCTCAGCGGTTTGGCTGAAGAGCTCGGCGAGGTCTTTGCGATTGACCGAGTTGTCGCTCAGCGAATCGATCTGACGCTGCGTATCGGCCGCAAGCGACGCTCGTTCGGTGGAGATGACGTTGCGGAGTGTGCGGGCAGCGACATCCATCTTTGTCGAGAGCTGTTCAGCTGCCTCGGAGCGAAGGCTTGTCTCGGTATCGATGCGGTCGCCCAAGTTCTGCATTGCTTTGCCGCGAGTCGTCTGCTCGGTGGTGACCTTTTGGTCAACCGCCGCAAGTGAGGTTTGCAGCTCGCGACGCAGGTCGGCAATCGCGCCGAGCAGCGCTTCCTCAAGGGTCGCGATTCGTTCATCGACCCTGCGAGCGTGGTCGCCGATGAGGATTCCCTGGATTCGACCCAGGTCTCCATCGGCAAAAGAGGAGTGGTTGGGGGTGTCCGACGTGATTGCTGAGTGCTCCATTGAGATTGATTCGTCCATGACATGAATCCTTTCCCCGTTGAGACGGGAGCCCGCTTGGTGCGTTGACAACAGTAGTGCGTTGCCGCGGCCCTTCGGTGCCAAAGACGGGCGCGCGTCACCAAATGTAAGGTCTCTGCCCGCTCCCTATGGCCTACCGGGATACCCAAATGTAGGGTCGGCCTCATGGTCGGGGACGGTTGGTCGACGTTAGGAAACAATGGGTGACCTAGATCCGCTTGAGCAGATGGTGAACCTCTCGGCGGCTGCCGTTGGGGTTGACGACGTACAGCTTGTCGTCCTTGGCGAGCCCGGTCTCGAACTGCGATCCGGGCGATCGATTACGTCCTCAACGCAATGGGCTCATCGTTCTGGCTATCAGAATCGGGATGCCGACTTCGATGACTCGGTGGCGCCGTGGGTTCATTCTCTCGCAGTCGTGCCAATAACTGGGCCAGCGGGGGAAGCCGGGTTCGTCATCGTCGGCAGCGAAGAGGTCGGCAAGTTTGATAGCGCGACCGTCGAGGTTCTGACCCGCATGGTCAAACTGGTCGAATCCCACCTCGATCGCAGCGCCGAGCAGGTCAGGCTAGATCGCCTGAGCGAGGTGTTGAGAACGAACCAGGAAGAGCTGCGTTCGGCACGGGATCGACTGCTGGTCTCGAACGAAGAGCTCGAACAGTTCGCGTACATTGCCGCCCACGAATTGGTCGCTCCGCTGCGGGCGGTGTCGCTGTACGCCGAAGTCCTCGAACCGCTCGTGCTAGCTGACGAGATTGATCACGCGCAGGTAACGAAATGTGTGGAAGCGATTCAAGTTGGTGTGGCCGACATGGATCAACAGGTCAAACAGCTCCTCGAGCTCTCGAACATCCACGGCGAACTCTCCCAAATTGCACCGCTCGACCTGACCGACGTGGTCGATCGGGCACGCATGACCATGTCCGAATCGTTCGAGGCCGCCGGGGCTGACATCGAAGTCGGTGAGTTGCCGAAGGTGATGGGGCGCCCGGTTCCGTTGCAGAGTGTCTTTGCGAACCTGTTCTCGAATGCGCTTCGGTACCGGCATCCCGCGCGTTCACTCATGGTGAAGGTGTGGGCCGAACAGCGGGCCGATCGTGCCGTCGTCGTCGTTTCCGACAATGGGGTCGGAGTCGATCCCAAAACAAAGGATCGGATCTTCCAGATGTTCGAGCGGGGTTCAACAGAAACGGCGGGTAGTGGCATTGGCCTCGCCCTGAGCCGGCGAATCGTAGAGGCGGTCGGTGGCGAACTGTCGCTCAGTCGTTCCGGTGAGAGCGGCGCCGAATTCAGAATTTCACTTCAGCAACCGCGGCCAGCGTGAGCAGCTAGGCCTTCGTCGTACCCATTGCCTCTCGGGCAATGTCGACGAAGAGCGCCTCGACCCCGTTGCCGCTCTTTGCCGAGGTCACCAGCACGGGACGCTCAAATTGAGTCTGGTACTGGCTTGCAACATCGTCGTCTGGGAATAGGTCGCCCTTGTTGGCCACAAGGTAGCAACGGACATCTGCGGACTGCTCGCGGACACGAGCGCCCAGAGCGAGAGCCATGTCAACCGTCTCGGGTCGCGAAGCGTCGAAGACCAGCACCGCGGCGTGGGCACCCTGCAGGTAGCTCGGAGTCACCAGAAGATCGTCGGTTTCGCCGTGGATGTCCCACAGCAAGAGGTTTGCGGTCTTGTCTCCAATGTTGACGTTCTTGCGCTCGACTTTCGCGCCGAGAGTCGAGTGGTACGACTCCTCGAACACCGAATGAACAAAGCGTCGCACGAGGCTCGTCTTGCCGACCGACGGAGCGCCCAGCATCACGACCTTGAAGCGATAGAGCGACATGGTATTGAGTGTTTTGATCGTCATCGAGTGGTGAGCCAATACACCAAGGCAACAATCGCGACGATGAGCACCAGCACGACAAGGATGGTCGGCAAGAGGGCCTTGAGCTTCGATGGGTTCGTCCGAGCCGCGGTTTTGCCGTGGAACGTGGAGAGCTCAGCGTTTGCCCCGGCAAATGGTTCGAGGTCGCCCGAGAAGTGGTCGAGTTCGTGGGCGTACACGCGATGAAGGTGCTCGAGTGTCACCGCTGATTGCTCACGGAACTCTTCGTCGTGAACTCCTCGAACTACCGATGCGAGTACAGCTCGGGGACCCCATTCAACCAACACCGTGATGTCGCCGACTCGAAGATCGCGTAGGCCGTCGTGATCCTCGGCATCGAATGCTTCTTGCACGAAGCGGCGGATGGCATCCATCATTCCCGACACCACATCGGCATCTTCGAGCTTTTCTTCGTCGGTTGCGCTCGCGGCGAGCACGAGGCCGGTTTCGCGTTCGATGAGCAACAGTTGCTCGACCTGGAACGTTCGGCCTTCCTTCAGGCTTTCAGGGGTGAGCATGTTCGCGACCATCTTGCGAACTGCGGGGCCAAGCACCGGATAGAGCGCTTCGGCGAGAATTGCCGAGTCGTCGCGAGCAGAATTTTTGATCGAATCCTCAACGTTTGGCCGAAAGGCGTCTTGGAATTCATTGTTCGATCGGCTGCGGCCGACCGCCTCGGGAAGAGAGTCCGTTACAAATGCTGTCCGCTGTTCTTTGACCTCGAGCAGTGCTTCAAGGCTCACGATGCGCTGGCGCAATTCGTTCAGTTGGAGCTCGTGTGCAGCGCGCAGCGCGTCGATGTCGACGAGACGATCGCCGAAGAGCACCGCGCGTATTTGCTCAAGTTCAGCTTGTCCCTTGCTCATGTACGCCTCGCTCTGTTGTTTGTGAGCTTAGGGCGTGGGCTACTGCGGTGGGACGACGAGGCCCAGACGAATTGCTGTGGCGATCGCTTCGCCTTGCGATGCAACGTTGAGTTTCTTGTGCATGCTCTTGATGCGCGCCCGTACCGTGTGCAGGCTGAGGTGCATCCCGTTGGCAATTTCGGTCGGGGTCTGACCGTTTGCGAGAAGTTCGAGGACTTCGAGTTCACCTGCCGACAATAGCGAGGGCGGTGCGGTCTCGTCGTCGGGTTCGAGGGGTTGACCGCCACTGACTTGGCGCATTGCGTTCACAATGCTGGTCATGGGGGTGTTCTTCGAGATCGCGTGCAGGTCGTCGACCTCTTCGGCTTCGCGGATGACCTGGGGAGCCATGAACCCCGTGAGGACCAGAATTGGAGAGGTGAATCCCTTTTCGCGAAGCGACTGAGCCAGTTTCGTTCCTGTTGCGCCCCCGGGGAGGCGGTAGTCGGTGACGAGTAGATCAGGTTGGTGCTGCAGGCAAACAGCCATACCCGTCTCGGCGTCCGCAGCGCGCCCGACGAGATCGAAGTCGGGGGTCAGCGATAGGGCCAAACCAAATGCATCGACGTAGGAGATTTGGTCGTCGACAACGACGACCTTCACAACGTTCCCCATTGGAATGAAACTAGGCCATCGCGCTTGAGCAAGCGTTCACAATACGTCCAAAACGCGCGTGTACACCACAATTGGGGTGCGGCATCGTCCTAGCGGTAGTCGGACAGTGAGCTATGTAACCGCAAAGAGCTCGTTGTGAGGCCATTTCTTGGCTAGGACGCCACAAACGAATAGCTGTTGGTCGCCAGGACAACCCCGTTGGCTGGATCTGTAACGACGATCGCGACCGTCATCTCATCACCGATTCGGCCGCCTCGAACAGCGACGTCACCAATGAACTCGACAGAGTCGCTGGAGAGAACACCAGACCACCAGCGCGTTGCCGTGCCTCGTTGGTCATGGATCGTCGCCGCGATCTTCACCGGAACATCGTCGACGCGATCGTTCGCAACGTGGAGCGCGAGCAACGACGTTGATCGCGAGGCGAGGTTGTTGGTTGCTGGGTAGAGGATTGGCAGGATTCGCTGCAACGCGTTTTGGGCGGCGGTCAACGCTGGTCGGGCCGTTCCGTTTGCATCGAGCAAGCCGCGGGTCAGCCCCGGGCTCGCAGCCCGCCAGATTCCGGCGCAGAAACCACCGTTGGGCTGATACTTGAGCACCCGAAGGGTCTCGATCGTCGTCTTGAGAACCTCACCTTGATATGTGCGGGTAGCAGCGCTCCATGACGCGACGTCCTCGTAGGTAGTCGGCGGGATCACCGCACGCGACACCTCGGACTCGGCGCCATGAATGTCGAGTGCAGCGTCGAGGTCGACGATCGTCGGGTCGGGGAGGGCTTGTGTCCCCATATCGGACACGAATCGAACAAGGCGCGGCAGGGTCGCCGCGTACTCGACGAGCTCGGTGGCGTCGGTTCCGAACCAACCAAAGTAAAGCCCCATGTCGCTCCCGGAGAGTTGTGGGACATGGGGGGCCACGTCGGAATGGGCAATGACGGGTCGCGATGGATCGTCGTTCTCCAGGGTGCGCTTGACGGCGCGATCGAGAACCGTGCGGTTCCAGCTCGGAATTTGCTGTTGGCGAATGTCGGGGGCGGCGGTGCTTCGTGGGTCACTCGTATGGGGCTGGAGGTGTCCGCCCCAGGCAATGATCGACGGGTGATGGCTCAACAGGTCGACCATGTCTCGGGCTTGTTGTTCGACCTTTTCGGTGACGCTGCGCGAGTAGGTACCGACGAGTGGAAGGTCTTGCCAGACGAGAATTCCAATCTCATCGCATGCGTGGATGAACTCTTGTCGGGTGACGTGGCCGCGGATGCGCACCATGTTGAAACCGGCGTGCGCGATCTGCTCGACTTCGTGACGAATCTCGGGTTTGGTCATTTCGCCAAGCTCGGTGGACAGCGGCGCCAGGTTGACGCCCGAGAGGTAGGTGCGCTGGTTGTTGACGCGGAAGATGAAGTCGCGCATCGATGTCGAGCGGAACCCAATTCTCCGGTGCTTGTGGTCGGTTCGTTGCCCATTGATTCGCGCGGTGACATCGAGATCGAAGAGGGTTTGTTCGCCCCGGCCGATGGGCCACCACAGCTCGGGGTTCTTGACGGTGATCTCCCATTCCACCCGGTTCTCGCCAGCGGCTACTTGATGGACGGTTCGATCGGTTACGCCGGCCACCGATGTGGTGATTTCGACCTCGGCGGTGTCGGTTGCGAGCAGCACGGCGCGCAAGTGAACCACCGCGTGTGCGCTATCGGCTTCGATGCACAACGCCCGGAAGTGTCGAATCGCAACTGGCCCCGTGTCAACGATCGTCGCGGGGCGCCAGATTCCCGCCGGGTTCCAGGAGATAGGTAAGCCCGGCCCTTCGGTGAGCCACCCCGTGATGTCTGGTTTGTCCTCGCCCGGCCCGCTCTTGGGCGCGCCGACCTCGACCGCGAGGACGTAGGTGCCAGGCTCGTTAACGATGTCGCTGACCTCAAGGCGGTGGTGAGTGAAGTAGCCCTCCGTCTGCCCGATGTAGGCGCCGTCGAGAAATACGTCGCCCGTGTAGCAAAGCCCGTTGAAGCGGAGCCAGCGCCGCATCCCTGGCTCAAGCTCTTCGACGTCGAGGTCGGCTCGGTACAACAGTGTTCCGTCGTAGTCAGCGAATTCTGGATTGGATTGCCAATGAGACGGGACGGTGATTGCAGTCCACGTCGAGTCGTCGAAGTCGGGATCGCTGAAGTCGCGCTGGAGTTGTTCGGTGGCGCGGCTCGCTCGCCATCGGGAGATCGAATTCGGCGCGTTTTCGCCCAGCACGGAGCAAGCGTACCGCCCCAGAAACGACGTCTCGACGTGACCCTGAGTAGCGGTTAACTCAGTTTGAGTGGTGTTTCGATTAGAGAATCTGGGATTTACGCGCCATTCTCTAGAGAAGACCACGGAGCATGAGGATTTATGAGTACACGCTCACTTTCCGATCTCGGCTCGCGTGCTGGTGGGTCAGCTCGCATGCGCGCGAACCGACCCCTGCAGCTACTAACGCTTGCCATAACTGGCGTTTTCGTCGCCATAGGAATCTGGCGCACGCAAGGCTCTGCATCGGCGTTAGCGCCCGAGCCCGACATGGTCCGCTCGCTCGATGAGCTCTGGGTCATCGTCGCTGCGGGAATGGTCTTTTTGATGCAAGCCGGATTCATGGCCTTTGAGGTCGGCCTTGCTCGACCACATCACGCACCCGCGGTGGCGTTGAAGAACCTCGTTGACTGGACGGCAGCAAGTTTGGCGTTCTTCTTGGTCGGCTTTGCGTTCATGTTCGGTGACGGCAACTCGCTCATTGGGTGGAGCTTCTTTGCGTTGTCGGATCTTCCGGTAGTCATCGAGAACACCGTGACCGGACCGACCTTCTTCATCTTCCAACTCGCCTTCGCGGGAACCGCGATCACGATTGTTTCGGGCTCGCTCGTCGAACGAACATCGTTTCTTTCCTATGCGTTGATCTCGGTCTTTATGGGACTGATCATCTACCCGATCTTTGGTCGCTGGGTGTGGGGCAGCCAGGTGAACTCGGGTTCGCAAGGGTGGCTCGAAGCCTTGGGGTTCTATGACTTCGCAGGATCCACTGTCGTCCACTCGGTCGGAGCCTGGGTCGCTCTCGTCGGCGTGTCGATCGTCGGTCCGCGCCTCGGGCGATTTGATCTCGATGGCACCTCACGACCATTCACTCCGTCGAATCTGTCGATGACCGTTCTCGGCACGTTGATCTTGTGGTTTGGTTGGTGGGGATTCAACGGCGGCTCGGCCCTCGCGTTCGACAGCAACGTGCCGCGCATCATCTTGGTCACGAACCTGGCCGGTGTTGCAGCGCTGTTCTCGTCCGGCTTGCACGCCTGGGCGACCAAACCGGACAGTCGAGTGTTCTCGACCGTGATCGGCGGTGCGCTTACCGGTCTGGTTTCCGTTACCGCCATGGCCGACGTTGTTGAACCTATTGGAGCGGTCGCTGTTGGTCTCGTGGCTGGCATTGTCCACAATCTGGCGGGCGATTTTCTCGAACATCTCAAGATCGACGACGCACTCGGCGCAATCCCCGTCCATGGTGCGGGCGGAGTATGGGGCACTCTCGCGGTGGCGATCTTCACCCCGGCCGAGGTACTTGAGGTCTGGGGCCGTAGCCGCGTTGATCAATTGGCAGCTCAGGTCCTGGGCATCTTGGTGTGCATTGTTTTTGTGGGCACGCTCGCCTACCTCGCGTTCAAGCTGATCGAGCGCACGATCGGCCTTCGGGTCTCGCCGACCCGTGAGCTTGTCGGCATGGATGTCTTCGAGGAGGACCCGGTCCATGCCGCCGACACCGAGATGCTCGGTGATGACGAACTTCGAGAGTTGCTTTCCTAATGGCGTCAGCCGAATTCGTGGCTCGCCTCCCCAGCAACACACCTCCGATCGAGAGCGTCGCGATCAAGATGTCTGCTGGCTACAACGTCGTGTCGTCGCTGGAATGGCAGGCAATGGCGGCTGACGAGCGATTCGAATTGGTCAAGGCGCAGCGTGCGATCTTCATGAGCAACGAGACTGCCGTCCCGGCACGTGAGGCCTTGCGCTGGCTTGCGGACAATATGGCTGGCGAGGTCTGAGCATGTCGCTGGTGGGGGTCGACGAGGATTCCGAGGAGGTCCACGCCGTCTTGACCGCTGGAAACTTGCAGCGCCCGCCCCTCGTGTCGTTCTCCTTCCAGGGCCTCGCAGAACCCGTCGAGCTATGGAGCGATCTACGTGAGCTCGGCTGGGTCGTTCCGCCACGTCCTCCTCGGCCTGCATCAGCAATTGAGTGGACCGGCGACGGTGACAACGAATTCGAGGTCCGCGCGTACCGGGTGATCGACTATCGGATCCAACCCGGTCAATGGCCAGCGGAGAGTCGACCTCGGATTGGAGCGCTGACCGTCTCGGCGCTGCAACGACATGGGGTTCACATCCACGCCGACGATGGCTACCTGCAACTGATCTTTCCGGCTCAGCTCGAAGCCGAACGTCGGGGCACGATCGATCTTCGAACGTCGGTCGACCCGCTCCCGGACACGGTGATCCTCGAACGAGCCGCCAATTCGATGGCACGACT
Organism: uncultured Acidimicrobiales bacterium; assembly: GCA_964570495.1. GTDB lineage: Bacteria > Actinomycetota > Acidimicrobiia > Acidimicrobiales > SHLQ01 > SHLQ01. Next base: position 12,119 of record CAZMYN010000067.1, read on the forward strand.
CTGCGCCTACCGGACCTATGGCGCTCGCAGCGGCACGCATATCGACCGACTGGTGTGGGCAGAGCGTGCTCGCCAAGTTGCCCAAACAGAGTTGCGGGCCCAGAGAACGGTCGTCAAGAACGCGCTTCACGCCTGGCAGGTACAGCCGGGCGACCCGCCCGAAGGCGCCGACAATCAGGCCCGCAGCTTGCGACTCATCGTTCCCGATGTTCGGGGCGGGTCGGATCTCATCGCCACGCTTCGATCCCACATGGGTTCGCGTGTTGGGTCACTTCCGCTCACCCCGATGGTGGGATCGGAGACCACAACGCGCTCGGGCCTGCTCATCATTGGCGTCGTTGCCAACGAAAAACTTGCGCGAGTGCGAGACGTACTCCTCGAACGCCATCCCGCGATTTTTGTTCGGATCTGACTCACCGGGCTTCGAGTACGACCGATACTCAATAGATGAGCGGCGGAACCTTCGCAGGCGACAAGAAGTTAGGTCAGTCGGTTCTCGGGCCGGCCGAGCGTCGATTTATCGACTGGGCAATTCCTCGGATTCCCAAACCGATCATGAGCCACCACCTGACGGCCCTGACCGCGGTGTGGTCGGTGGCGATTGTGTTCTTTGGCTGGCTTTCGCTCGGTGATCTGCGCTGGCTTCATGGCGTGTCGGTCATGGTGTTCTTGCAATGGCTCACCGATTCGCTCGACGGCTCTCTCGGCAAGTACCGCAAGCAGGGTCTGGTGAAGTGGGGGTTCTTTGCCGACCACATTCTCGATCTGATCTTTGCTGGGTCGATCGTGATTGCGTATTCGTTTCTCGTCGAGGCGTGGTGGCTCGAGCTGCTGTTCTTGATCTTGTTGCTGATCACCACGGCGACCATGGCCGTCTCGTTTTTGTCGTTTGCGGCAACGAACCAATTCCAGATCGCGTACTACGGCATTGGGCCGACTGAAATCCGAATTGGGTACATCGTGCTCAACACGTTCGTGACGTTCGCTGGCACGGCGATCTTCAGCTGGGGTGTGCCGGTTGTGGTTGGCCTAAACGCGGCTGCCTTTTTTATCCTGGCCGGGCAAACGTCGCGGAACCTTTGGGCAATCGATGTCGAGGCTGACGTCGACGCCAGCCGGTCGGGCCCGGAGGACTAGTCGCGCGTAGGATCGCCTCGGCAACGAGGAGGATTTTCATGTCGTTCGAACCCACTGGCCCGATCGATCGAGTAGCGAACGGGATGCCGGTGCGACGCGGTGTGCTTGGTGATGAGTACGTCGACTCGGTGAGCTCGCCCGAGACCGAAGCCCAGCACGCGCTCCAGGAAATGGTCGCCGGTTTTGCGTGGGGAACCGTGTGGGTGCGCGACGACAAGCTGTCGTTGCGTGACCGAAGCCTGCTCAACCTCGCGATGCTGACCGCGCTCGACCGCCCCCACGAACTCGCTATCCATATTCGAGGCGCGCTCAATAATGGGCTTACCCCCGAGGAGATCGAAGAGGCGTTGGTTCATGCTGGTCCGTACTGCGGGCTTCCCGCAGCGATCGACGCCATGCGAACCGCCCGCCCCATCCTCGACGCCTGGAAATCCGACAACCGCTAAGACAAGTCTTCTTGGGTGTGGATGATTTCGGATGGGCTACTACGGCCATGGGTGCGCGACACTTGAGCCAATGAAGGCAAGTACGTCCAGGGGGACGGTATATGAGGTCTCCGGGCCCGATGATGCGCCGGTCGTGGTGTTCATCCACGGCTTGGGAATGACCCGCGCAACCTGGGACCAACACCTTTGCGCGTTCACCCAGCAGTACCGGGTCGTGCACTACGACCTGACCGGTCATGGCGAAACCCCGGCTGCGGCCACAACCCCTGACCTCACGCTGTTCTCCGAACAATGCATCGAGCTGATGGATGAGCTCGGCATCGAGTCGGCAGCGCTCGTTGGGTTCTCGCTCGGCGGCATGATCAACCGTCGCATCGCGATCGATTATCCCGAGCGCGTCTCGGCGCTCGTCATCTTGAGTTCGCCACATGAGCGGGACCCCGAGAAGCAACGCCTCTATGAATCCCAAGCTGAGCAAAGCGCGGCTGGTGGTCCGGAGGCGACGATCGACGCGACGCTTCAGCGATGGTTCACGCCGGACTTTCGCGCGTCGAACCCCGACTACGTCGACATGATCCGTCGCTGGGTTCTCGCGAATGACAAGGCGGTGTACGCGCAGAACCGTTGGGTGCTCGCCAACGGTGTGGTCGAGCTGATCCGCCCCGACCCGCCGATCCGTAAGTCGACGCTCGTCATGACGTGCGAGAACGACACCGGCAGCAACCCCCAGATGAGCAAGGCCATCGCCGGAGAGATCGAGGGCTCTGAACTCATCATCGTTCCCGATCGTCAACACCTCGGGCTCCTCGAAGACCCCGACGCATTCACCCAACCCATCCTCGCCTTCCTCAAGGAGGCGATCTCGTGAGGAGTATGCACGGTAGGCGTGCGCTCCTCACTAGATCCCGACTGGCCTCACTAGATCCTGACCGGAGCAGCAGATGACGGAAATGACCGGTGGCCACGCTGCCGTCGAAGCAATCAGCGCCGAGGGCGTCAGCCACGTATTCGGCCTGATTGGCTCGGCCACGATGGAGATGTTCGACGCGCTCTACGACGCGGAGGACATTTCGTTCGTCGGTGTTCGAGACGAACGAACCGGCACCCACATGGCCGACGGATACGCGCGGGTGTCAGGTAACCCCGGGGTCATC
>CAZMYN010000068.1:0-12680 GCA_964570495.1 uncultured Acidimicrobiales bacterium
TCTTTTATGTAAAGCACGTCGAGCGGCGGATAGTGGTTCTTGGTCTCGGACTCATCCAAGGTGGCGCGATCGGCAACGTCGTCGATCGGCTGTTTCGCGACGGGGACGGCTTCCTCGGTGGCGCGGTGATCGACTTTCTCGAAATCGGCGACTGGTGGCCGGTCTTCAATATTGCCGATGCGGCGATCGTCGTTGGAGCAATTGCGGTCGCTCTGCTCAGTCCGCGGGAGTAGCCGATGATCGAGGTAATTCCCGACGCACTCGATGAAGAACGGGTGGACCGCGTGATCTCTATGGTGCTCGGGGTCTCCCGGTCAGCTGCGGCGGCCGCGGTGTCGAGCGGTCAGGTCCATCTCGATGGGAAGGCCGTGACAAAACCATCCCAACGCGTTGCTACCGACCAGGAGTTGAGCGTCGACGACGCGATCCTCGACACCGACGTCGAGTTGACCGCGGACGCATCGGTCGAGGTCGACCTTGCCCACGTCGACGACGACGTGATCGTCGTGGCAAAGAAATCGGGCCAGATTGTTCACCCGGGTGCAGGCCACAGTGACGGAACGATAGCTCAGGGACTTCTTGCCTCGTTTCCCGAAATCCGCCATGTCGGCGAGCCGATGCGGCCGGGAATCGTGCATCGCCTCGACAAGGGCACCTCGGGGGTCCTCATGGTGGCTCGTACGGGGGTCGCCTATGACTCACTGACGAATCAACTGCGCGAACGGAGCGTTGACCGGCGCTACCTCAGCGTTGCATGGGGACACCCAGAGACTCCCCGAGGGGTGATCGAAGCACCGATCGGGCGTGCAATCCGCGATCCGACTCGCATGGTCGTTCGCGAGGACGGCAAACGCGCACGGACCTCGTACACGGTGTTGGCCACCTGGTCTCATCCCAAGGTGTGTCTGCTCTCGTGTGAATTGGACACCGGGCGCACACACCAGATCCGTGTTCATCTCGAGGCGATTGGACATCCTGTCGTCGGCGATCCGCGCTACGGCGGCGGACGCCCGAGCCTCGATATGGACCGACCGGCCCTTCATGCTGCCGAGCTCGGATTTACCCATCCAAGTACTGGCGAACGGCTTGATTTCAGCGATCCGTTGCCCGCCGACATCGCCGCTGTCATCTCCGAACTCGGCGAACCCGACACTGGGGAAGTGGTGTCGACGTGAGCGTTCCCCAGCCGGTCATTCCGGACTATTCGGGAGCATCGACCATCTCGGTGTTGCCAGCGCTTACCTGGGGAACTCCATCACCGGTCATTCCCGAGGAGATCGCCGCGGCCGAACGCGTCGTGGTGCTGATCATCGACTCGTTGGGCTGGCTGCAACTTCACGAGTATGCCGAGCATGCCCCGACTCTGATGGGGCTTTCGGGCGGCGCTGCCACGACGACCGCACCGTCGACGACCGCAGTCGCTCTCACCTCGATCTCTACCGGGGTGGCGCCGGGCGAGCACGGCATTGTCGGCTACCGGTTTCCCATTGGTGGGGCGGTGATGAACGCGCTGCGTTGGACGACGTCGCAGGGCGATCATCGTTCGATTGCCGTGCCTCGAGAAACTCAGCCGACACCGACGCTGGCGGGCGGGTCGTGGAATATCGTCAGCGATCGACTGTTCGTCGGTAGTGGCTTTACCGAGGCCTATTTGGGCGATGCTCCCTATCAGGGCGTCTGGCATCCCTCGTCGCTCGTCGCTGCCACGCGGGAGCTTCTCGACGCTGGTCAGACGCACGTCTACACCTACTACGACGGTCTCGATCACACGGCCCATGTCCATGGCTTTGAGGGAAGCTACTTTCGCCTCGAACTGCAATTCTGCGATTGGCTGGTCAACCAGATGATCGACGCTCTCCCGACGGGCACAGCGCTCGTCGTGACGGCCGACCACGGCCAAATCCACGCACCGGAGATCAAACCGGTCGACCGATCGCTGCTCAACATGTGCACGGGTCGTTCAGGCGAGCCGCGCTTTCGTTGGCTTCATGCCAAGCCAGGAGCGACGGCCGAGCTGGCTTCCGCAGCGCAGGCCGCGCACGGCGCCTCGGCGTGGGTCCGCACCAAAGAACAGGTCATCGACGAGGGCTGGTTCGGCCCAACCGTGAGCACCGATGCTCGGAATCGTCTCGGCGACGTCGCGCTCGTGCCGTTTGAACCGTTCGGTTTCGACGATCCGGGCGAACCCCACGCCGATCGATTGGTCGGGCGCCACGGTTCGCTTACCGAAGCCGAAATGCTGGTCCCGGTACTTCACACCATCGTCTAATTTCGAAAATCTGTGGTTGCTGAGCCGCGCATACGCGGCTGGGGAACCACAGATTTTCAAAAGGGCGCCCTGTGGTCGAAATCCCGCCTATGTAATTTGTCTGACCTCTTGGCTAGTGTGGGTGGCCCGTCTGTAACCCCGGAGTTTGATGGCTGGCTCCTTTACCCACCTGCATGTACACACCGAGTTCTCGATGCTCGATGGTGCGTCGCGCCTTGACGACCTGGTCGCCGCAGCAGCCGCTGACGGTCAGCCAGCACTGGGCATCACCGACCACGGAAACATGTACGGCGTGCTCGACTTCTACAAGTCATGTCACAAAGCCGGAATCAAACCCATCATCGGCACCGAGGCCTACATGGCCCACGACCACCGCTCCGAGCGTCTTTCACGCCGTGGCCGGATCGACGACTCCGGTGGCAGCAGCGATGGCGGCAAGAAGCTCTACTACCACCTGATCATGCTCGCCGAGAACAACGTCGGCTACCAGAACATGATTCATCTGGCGTCCGAAGCGTTTATGACCGGATACCACTACAAGCCCCGCGTCGACTGGGAGTTGCTCGACAAGTACTCCGAAGGGATTATCGCCACGACCGGTTGTCTCGGTGGGCAGGTCTTGCAGGCGTTACTCGGTGGCAATTTCGACGAAGCGGTCAAGCGAGCGGGTCGCCTCCAGGACATCTTTGGCCGCGACAACCTCTTTATCGAGCTGCAAGACCACGGCATCCCCGAACAGATCCGTACCAATCCGCAACTGCTCGAGATCGCAAAGAAGATCGGTGCCCCGATCCTCGCCACGAACGACAGCCACTACACCCACCAAGTCGACCACGCTGCTCACGATGCGCTGCTGTGCGTACAGACCGGCTCGCTGCGTTCTGATCCCGACCGCTTCAAGTTCCACGGCGACCAGCACTACCTGAAGTCGGCCGCCGAAATGCGCCACATGTGGCGCGAAGTCGAGGTGGCATGCGACAACAGCCTGTGGATTGCCGAGCGTTGCAATGTCGAGATCGAATTTGGCGAGCCGCAGTTGCCGAGCTTCCCGTTACCACCGGGCTTCGCCGACGATGACGAGTACCTGTTGCACCTCACGATGGAGGGAGCAAAGAAGCGCTGGGGTGACAACGTCCCCGAAGAAGCCAAAGAACGGCTGCTGTTCGAGCTCGATGTCATCAAGAACATGGGCTTCTCGTCGTACTTCATCATCACGTGGGACCTCATCAAGTACGCCCGTGACAACGAGATTCGGGTCGGTCCTGGTCGTGGTTCGGCTGCGGGCTGTGCCGTGGCGTACTGCTTGTGGATCACCGACCTCGACCCAATCAAATACGACCTGCTGTTCGAGCGCTTCTTGAACCCGAGCCGTATTTCGATGCCCGACATCGATATGGACTTCGACTCTCGCTACCGAGACCAGATGATCCGCTACTGCGCCGAGCGCTACGGCCGCGACCACGTTGCCCAGATCGTCACGTTCAGCCAGATCAAGGCCCGAGCTGCGGTGCGCGATGCCGCCCGTGTGCTCGGCTATCCCTACGCGGTCGGCGACAAGGTGGCCAAGGCCATGCCGCCGCTCATCATGGGACGCGACACCCCGCTGCAATACTGCTTTGAGAAGCACCCCAAGTACGCCGGCGGCTACGCCCAGGCTGGCGATTTGCGCGACATGGTGGCGAGCGACCCGGTCGTCTCCGAGGTCGTCGAGGTGGCGAAGGGTCTCGAAGGGTTGCGGCGCTCCGATGGTATTCACGCCGCGGCGGTGGTGATTACGAAGGATCCGCTCACCAACTACCTGCCGATCCAACGCAAGCCCGAGTCAGGCCAAGACCCCGAAGACGCACCGGTCGTCACCCAGTACGAGATGAACGGCGTCGAGGAGCTTGGGCTTCTCAAGATGGACTTCCTGGGTCTACGCAACCTCGATGTCATCGACGACACGCTCCGCTCGATCAAGACCACCCGCGGCATCGACGTCGACATCGACAATGTCGACCTCGAAGATCAGTCAACCTATGAGCTGTTGCAACGCGGCGACACGATTGGCGTGTTCCAGCTCGAATCGACCCCGATGCGTTCGCTGATGAAGTCGCTCGGCCCAACCGAATTCGATGACGTTGCGGCCCTTGTGGCGCTCTATCGGCCAGGTCCGATGGAAGCGAACATGCACAACGACTACGCCGACCGCAAGAACGGTCGTCAAGAGGTCACGCTGTTGCACGAGGACGCTTCGGAGATCCTCGGCGAGACCTACGGCCTGATGATCTACCAAGAGTCGATGATGCGGGTTGCTCAAAAGTTTGCTGGCTACTCGCTCGCCGACGCGGACTCGCTTCGCAAGGCCTGCGGTAAGAAGATTCGCGAGGTCATGCAGAAGGAGAAGGCGAAGTTCATCGACGGTTGTGAGACCACTGGCTATGGGGTTCCGCTCGGGGAGAAGTGGTGGGAGATCATCGAGCCGTTTGCTGACTATGCGTTCAACAAGAGCCACAGTTACGGCTACGGATTCGTTGCCTACCAAATCGCCTATCTGAAGGCCCACTACCCGGTCGAGTACCTGGCGGCGCTGTTGACGTCGGTGAAGTCGAGCCTCGACAAGGCCGCGATCTATCTGAACGAATGCCGCGTCATGGGCATCACGGTGGTCGTGCCCGACATCAACCGTGCGCGCATGGACTTCCATCCAATTCCGAATCTGGATGATTCAGCGGAATTGGGCGAGATCGTCTTTGGAATGTCTGCGGTGCGAAACGTCGGCGAGGGTCTGGTCGAGCTGATCCTGGCCGAACGAGATGCCAACGGACCCTTCGAGAGCTTCCTCGATTTCGTTGAACGGGTCGACTACCAGGTCCTGAACAAGCGAACGCTCGAATCGTTGATCAAGGCAGGCTCGTTCGATTCACTCGGCCACCCCCGCAAAGGACTTCTCAACGTCTACGAGACCATCATCGATCGCACCGTCGCATCCCGCAAAGACCACGACATCGGGGTCGAAACGCTGTTTGGAAGCCTCGGCGACGAGCCGTCGTTCGATGACCGGCCCGAGATTCCCGACATCGAGTTCGACAAAATGCCGAAGCTCGCCAACGAGAAGGAAATGCTCGGGCTCTACATCTCCGATCATCCAATCTTGGGTTATGAGGCGGCTCTTGCTCGTCGCTGCGACAAGACCGTCGGTTCGCTCGAAGACGAAGCCGATGGCGCGTTCTTGCGAGTGGGCGGCGTGGTCACGAACCTTCAAAAGAAGTGGACTCGCAAGGGCGACCTGATGGCGATCTTCGAGCTCGAAGACCTCGAGGGCTCGATCGAGGTCATGGTGTTTCCGCGAACGATGGCCGAGCACGGCCACAAGCTCATCGACGATTCGATCGTCGTCGTGCGTGGCCGCCTTGATGGCAAGGACGACATCGCGAAGTTCATTGCCCAGGACCTCGAAATCTTCGACTCGACGCAAATGGCCCCGAGCCGACCTCTGCGGCTGCGCTTGGAGACACACCGCCAAGACCCAAACACGCTCGATTCGCTCAAGTCGCTTCTTCAGGAGCACCAGGGCCAATCCGACGTCTTCTTGCACCTCGATAGCGATCAGGTGATTCGTCTACCGGAGACCTACCGAGTCTCTACGGGCAATGGTCTCGTCGCAGGCGTGCGCGAACTTCTTGGCCCCGACTCGGTACTGGTTTGAGGAATTCATCGCGTGGCGGGCTTGTTGGAAGTCCCGACGAGTAACAACCCGCCCTCTCGGTTTGCGTTTTTGGCCGTAGAAGACTGGACTAGATGTATGGCATTAGAAGTCGAAAGCAAGGACTGCAACGCTCTTGGCGATGCAGAAATATCCGATATGGCGGACCTATGCGCTGAGCATCGAGTGCCTTTTGAGGCAGGTGAACTCTCCAAGCAGACCGAGGAGTGGGTCCTGTGCTGCGAAGCGCTCGACAACGGTCGTCTCAAGGGCTTTGCCTTCTACACGCTTGAGCGCATTGGTGGAACCCCGGCGATCATCATCGGACTTGGGTCGATTTGCCGTAGCTCACGGCGCGACAGTGTCTTGCGCGGCATGATCACCGACCTGATGCATCGCGCCGTCATGGCTTTCCCCGACGAAGACGTCGTGGTCGGACTTCGCATGCAGACTCCCGATGGCTTCGAATTGCTCAAGAGCTTCAACGACATCGTCCCTCGCCCCGACCACAAGGCTTCCGGCGAGGAGCGTGCGTGGGGACGCCGATTCGCAAAGCGTTTCGGGATTTCGCCGCTGCGCTACGCCGACCGCACGTTCAGCTCCAAGGGCAACGGCGAACTGCCGTGCGTGTTTGATCATGAGTCATCCAAGCCCGAGGCAATCGACCAAGAAGTCGCTGCCTTCTTCGATGAGCTTGATGTCGACAACGGCGACGTCCTCATCGGCTTTGGTTGGGCCATGTCCGAGGACCTTGCCAAGTACGCCTGAGTCGACCGGGCCTACAAACGAAACGGTCGCGGCTATAGCGACGCGCCGTATGGTGCGCTCGTTCCTCGATGACCCTGTACCGCGCACCGACCTCGACACCTTGGTAGGAGCGTTCCTTCGCGGTCCAAGCGCGGGGAACGTTCGATCAGCCGAGCTGCTGGTGCTCACCGATGGCGACATCGGTGCCTACTGGGACACCACGCTGGCCCCGGAGCGCCGGGAGGGCTTTGCGTGGCCCGGTTTGCTACGCGCACCGCTTTTGCTGCTGCCTTACGTACACCCTCAGGCGTACGTCGATCGCTACGCCGAGCCGGACAAAGCAAAGACCGGTCTCGGCGAAGCCGTTTCGGCGTGGACGGTGCCGTATTGGTGGGTCGATGGCGGGGCGGCTGTCGAAAACGTGTTGCTCGCCGCCACATCGATGGGCCTCGGTGCCTGTTTCTTTGGACAGTTCGAACACGAACCAGCAGTGCGGGAGCGATTCTCCGTTCCCGACGATCGGCGGGCACTTGGCACCATCGCGATAGGTCGACCAGCACCCGATGACCGGCCGAGCTCTTCGGTGAGCGGGCCGAAACGACGTCGGGGCCGAAAGGCAGCGCACTGGGGCGAGTGGTCCTCATGAGCGCCCCCAGCCCTTCTGAGGCCTTGCCAGCCGGTGTGGCGCTGTGGGTGGCCGGTGCCAGGCCAAAGACCTTGCCGGCGGCGGTAGTCCCGGTAGCGGTAGGAACCGCTGCGGTTGCGGACCAACAATTCACGCTGTGGCGGGCGCTCGCCGCAATGGTGGTGGCCGTTGCCTTACAGATCGCTACGAACTATGCGAACGATTACAGCGACGGAATCCGGGGCACCGACGACGATCGGGTCGGGCCGCTTCGCCTGGTGGGTTCGGGCCTCGCTTCTCCCAAGGCAGTGAAGCGGGCAATGCTCATTGCCTTTGGGGTAGCTGGCGTTGTTGGGCTCGTGTTGAGCCTGGCCGCCGACCCGTGGCTGCTCGCTATCGGGGCCGCATCGATCGGCGCCGGATGGTTTTACACCGGTGGCAAAAACCCTTACGGATACCTCGGGCTCGGTGAAGTATTCGTCTTCGTGTTCTTTGGCCTCGTCGCGACGGTCGGTTCGGCATATGTGCAGACCGAATCGCTATCGGGCCTTGCGTTCGTGCTCTCGATCCCCGTCGGGGTGTTCGCAACTGCACTGTTGGTGATCAACAACCTGCGCGACCGTGTCGGCGATGCAGAGTCCGGAAAGCGGACGCTGGCGGTGCGAATGGGTGATGCGTCAACTCGTGCCCTCTACGTTGGCTCGATGCTCGGGGCGTTCGCGCTCATCGCAATCGTCTCGGTCATTGCCGACCGCGCGTGGCTCCTGCTCGGACTCCTTGGTCTGGTGACCGCACTCGGTGGAATCCGTGCTGTTGGGAAGGGTGCGCAGGGTCGTGAGCTGATCCCTGTACTCGAAGCCACCGGAAAGACCCAGCTGATTGCCGGTCTAGCTATGACGATTGGGCTCGTGTTGTCGGGTTAGCTGGACCCGCTAGGTGTCGGCCCGCGTGGCGGTAATCAGCTGCGCGGCGCCGATGGTGAGCTGACGGTGTTCAACGTCGGTGAACCCCACATCTCGGAGCTGTTGGAGGATCTCGGCCCGTGGCGGGAGATAGGCGAGCGAGCGAGGCAGATAGCCGTAGGCCTCCTTGTTTGACAGCAGGCCGCCAATCAGAGGCACGAGCTTGCCGAAGTAAAGTCCGTGACCAAACTTCATGATCGTGTTGTCCGGTTCGCTCGCGTCGAGCAGCGCAATGCGTCCGTCGGGCCGGACCACCCGTGCGAGTTCGCCAAAGACCCGCTCAAGATCAACGAAGTTTCGCAGCGCGAATCCACAGGTCGCGCCGTCGACCGACGCGGAGGCGATGGGAAGCTCCATTCCGTCGCCTTGGAGCAATGGCTCGGTGGTGCGGGCCGCGGCAAGCATCCCAAAGCTGAAGTCAGCCCCTATCGAGCGGTAGCCGCTCTCGGCCAACTCCCGACAAAAGTCGCCGGTTCCGGTAGCGAGATCGACGAGCAGCGCGCCAGGGTCTAGTTGGAGCGACTCGATGGCGATGCGGCGCCATTTCACATCGAGCCGGAACGTCATGATGCGGTTCACCAGGTCATAGCGCGGCGCGATCGCGTCGAACATTGCCTGGACCGCGTCACCCTTGGCGGCGCCTTGTGGGAGTGGCTGGTCGAGGGCGGGAAGATCCGCTGGCTGCTTCGCAATCGCTCGTTCGTGTTGACCGTCGGTGTTCACCCCCTCAGCGTAGAAGGCGCCGGGCTCGAATAACGCCGAACGAATGCTCCGCGACGGTGCGGGAGGCCGCTACCGTTGACCTTCGTGAGTGACGACGATGACTCCGGAGTGGATCCTCGAGAGGACGACGTTGCCGACATGGCGCGTCGGGCCGCGATGGCTGCCTCTGAACGGCGTAAGCGAGTCCGTGAGGGCGATGAGATCACCCTCGAGGACATCGACGAGGACATGCTCGCTGAACTCGACCGTCTGCTCGAAGAGGTCGCTGCATGGACCCCCGGTTTTGCTGGCGCGATGATCCTTCGCGGCGAGGCAGCTCAACCGCTCGTCAGTTTGATCACTTCGGGAGAACGAGAGGCGATGCGGCGGGCCCTGCTGCACGTTGCATCATCGGTGCGCATGGAGCTCGATCTGATCGAGCGTGATGTCCTCGGCGAATTTGTCGACTCGATCACCTCGACGTCTCGGGGAGCGGTCATCGTGAATCGCCTCGACGACGATCTACTCGTCGTCGCTGTCGAGGGTCGTCCGGCAAAGATTGCTGAGGCGTGGCGGGCGATTGCCGATCGCCGTGACGGGATTGCCGAAACCGCCAGCAAGCTCATCGCGAACTAGCTAGCCATCGCGGCGCTTGCGCATCTCCTTGGAGTGGCGCTCAAGCTGTTGCTTTTGCTTTTTGCTCAGGCTGTCGATGCCTTGTTCGCTCACCTGATCGAGAAGTGCGTCGATTTCCATTTCGGTCGCTGCACTATCGGGGACCGATCGAAGATGGCTCGCCGAGGACTTCTGCTTCTTCTTCCGTGAACGGCGTGGTTTGTCTTGCGGACTGCTGACGCTGTTTCCGGTGACCGATGCGGGCAACGGCACCGCAGGAATCCACTCGACGGTCGAGAAGCCGAGCGAACGGGTTCCAATCAGGCCGATTGCACCGGTTGCCAACAGCATCACGATTCCCGATGCGCTGCGGTTGGTCAACAACCCGAGTAGCTGGATGAAGAAGAAGAAGGCAACCAAGACCCAGAACGGGATCCCAAAGAAGGACTTGGCCTGAGGTACCGCAGAGGAGAATCCTGCGGCGAGTCCAAGGAACATGAGCGATAGACCGAAGTTCGGAACGCCGTTGCTTCCTGCGAGGCCGACGATGACGCCGAGAACAGCAGGGATCACAATGAGGGCCCCGAGTAGGGCCGTATAGGCGCGGCGTCCGACCATCGACTCGAACTGCGAGCCGATCATGAAGAAGAACAACAACCCCAACAGCGCCCAGAAGAAGTCTTGGTCGGGCGGGATGATGTGGGTCACGAAGCGCCAGACCTGTCCGCCGGTAAGCGCCGAGGTGTTGAGCGAGAGCAGGCTGCTGACCGTGCCGAAGCCGCCCTCGGCAACCACGATGAGGATTCCTAGCGCGGCGAGGGCGGTAACGAAGACCGTCGTGGTAACTGCGACGGGTCCGGCCATGAACCATGGGTCGGATTGGGAGCCACGCGAAAAGGGGCTCTGAAACGAGTAGCGATCAGGCATTACCCGTTAGGTTACTCGACGTTTTGGTGGGCTTACGACCGTGACGGTCGATGAGTTGTTCGCCCGCAACTGCCCACAGGCAGCATCGATGTCGGTCCCGCGGTTGCGCCGGATGGTCGCGTTGGTCTTCCGGTCCAGAAGCCAGCGCTGGAATTGGGCAACTCCAGGCTCATCGGTACCTACCGTCAGGTAGCCGGGCGTCGGGTTCAGCGGGATGAGGTTTACGTGGGCGCGCAGTTCACGACACAACTCCGCGAGCGCAATGGCTTGTTCCTCGGTGTCGTTCACGCCATCGATGAGCGCCCACTCAAAGCTCAGCCGTCGACCCGACGCGCTCACATATTCGGCGCACGCGTCGGCGAGTTCGTCGATGGGGTAGCGGGCGTTGATGGGTACGAGTTCTGTGCGCAGCTCATTAGTGGCAGCGTGCAGCGATACAGCAAGGCTGACCGGAAGATCTTCGGTTGCCATGCGGCGAATGCCCGGGATCAGTCCGACGGTGCTCATGGTGATGTGTCGAGCACTGAGGCCGATGTCTTGATGAATGCGGCGGATCGCTCCCCAGACAGCGTCGTAGTTGGCCAGGGGCTCGCCCATTCCCATAAAGACCACGTTTGAGAGGCGCCGGGGCAGTGCTGCCTCGCGGGCACGGACGACCTGTTCGACAATCTCGCCTGTCGTCAGGTGTCGTCGGAAGCCCTCTTGGCCAGTCGCGCAAAAGCCACAAGCCATCGCGCAGCCCGCCTGGCTGCTCACACAGACCGTCGAACGGTCCTTGTAATGCATGAGTACGGTCTCGACCGCGTCGCCGTCACTGAGCCCCCACAGCCACTTGTGGGTTTCTCCGCCTTCGCTGACCCGCTCGATTCGTTTGAAGAGCGCCGCGGGGAGAAGTTCAGCGAGTTGGGTGCGCAAGCCCTTGGGGAGCGGCGAGATGTCTTCGATGTTGAGGCCTTCGGTGTACAGGCCTTTCCAGAGTTGGTCTACGCGGTAGCCGGGCTCGTCGTTCAGGAGGTCGGCAAGTTCTGCTTTGGTGAGTTCGTAGCGGGTTGTTTCGGCTCGGGCGTTCATTGGTCGGGCTGCCAAAGGGTGTCGGTGCGAAAGGTAGTAAAGCCGATCCGTTCATAGGTCGCCATGGCTGGTGCATTGTCGCTTTCGACGTAGAGCATGGCGGTTTTGAGTCCGGCCGTATGCAGCCAATGAAGCCCCGCCAGTGTTAGCTGTGTACCGAGACCTTGACCGTGAAACTTTGGGTCAACTGCAATGACGTAAATCTCTCCGACCGGGTCGGGTTCGGGGTGAACTTTGGTCCAGCAAAAGCCTGCGAGTTCATTAATGAAGTGGAGGCGGAATCCGTCGGCATTAAACCAATCGGTCGCCATGTCCTTGCGGGCGGACTCTTCGGTGAGGCCCGATTGTTCCGGGTGCCACTCGAAGGCTCGATTGTTGACGGCCACAAATTCGGGGAGGTCGAGCTCGGTGAAGGCACGGGTCTCGATTGTTGGGGAAGGTGTTGGAAGGGGGCACCGGAGTTGCAGGAGAGTTCTATTCGACGTCAGGCCGCGCGATTCGAAGAGCTCTTTGCGTTCCGGTGTGGTTCCGTGCAGCCAAATCGACGCGTCTCGACCTGCGTTCTCGGCCAAGGCAAGCGCGTCGATGACCGTGTCCAACGACTCGGCTGGTTCAAAGGTGAGATGAACAACGGACGGAAGCGACTCCCGATGCTCGACGACGAACTCCATGGCCCCAGGCTAGAAGCAGCGTTGGCAAGCTCGGTGATTTACCCATACGACACGCGTGTTACTCCAGCAAATGCTCCAGAAAAACCGGACTATTTGGGCAATTTTCTTCGCGAACGAATTCACATATTGGGCGTGTTTTTGCTACCTTGAAGACGCGTCCCTGAGCTCCGCCGCAGACGGGACGCACAGTGACACTTCTGAGGGATCCGCCGCCCTCGTGTTGCGTGTTAAGAACGGACGCATTGCGTCCGTTCTTTTCGCGCCCGGTCCCAGACGTGGCTCAAGTGGGATGTCGACCGGTAGTGGCGATGCAGATCTTGGGTGAGCGGAGCTCGCGTAGCGAACAAGATCGCTCAAGTGGGATGTCGACCGGTAGTGGCGATGCAGATCTTGGGTGAGCGGAGCT
>CAZMYN010000068.1:12780-14844 GCA_964570495.1 uncultured Acidimicrobiales bacterium
CGCGTAGCGAACAAGATCGCTCAAGTGGGATGTCGACCGGTAGTGTCGACAACAATATGGAGTCTGATCTTGCTGAGCTTTCGACGGTTGCCACACAAATCGATGAGCTCGTAGAGCGCATTGTCGAAGTTGCCGAGAAGTACCACGGCAGTGACCGAGCAGACATCGCCGTGCGACTCTTTGAGGTCGAGCGATCGTTGAAGGGAGCGGGTCGGAATCTCCAGAGCGCTCGACGAGCCTTCTCGTGAATCGGCCAACCGTACGCAACGACCTGGCTCTGCGAGAGGGATATCACTCGCCACAGCTCGACGTCGATGTCCGGCTCAATACCAACGAGGCCCCCGTGCCGCCGCCAGATGAGTTCACCGCGGCCATGCATGAGGCGATCGAGAATCTCGACTGGCATCGCTATCCGGATCGAAACGCGCTCGTGCTGCGATCCAAAATCGCCGAACGCTATGGTCGAACGCCCGATGAGGTCTTTGTGGCCAACGGCTCGAACGAGGTCTTGCAGACCATCATGTTGACGTTCGGTGGCCCGGGGCGCACCGCTGCGGTGTTCGAACCGACCTACGCGTTGCACTCCCACATTTCAAAGACCGCCGGCACCGAGGTGGTCGAGGGTTCTCGGCGTGATGATTTCAGCCTCGATCTGGCCGAGGTCGAACGGGTCATCACGACACACAGCCCCGACGTGGTGTTCTTGTGCTCGCCGAACAATCCGACCGGCGTGGTCGACCCACCGAACACGGTTGCGGCCGTGCTCGAACTCATGTCGGAGACCAACGGGCTGCTGGTTGTCGACGAGGCGTACGGTCAGTTCGCGGAATCGTCGGCAGTTTCGCTGATTGGCGAGGACGTCCCGCTGGTGGTGAGTCGCACGTTCTCCAAGACATGGTCGATGGCGGCTGTTCGCCTGGGCTATCTGCTCGGACCGAAATGGTTGGTGAGCGCTCTCGAAACGGTCGTGTTGCCCTACCACCTCGATTCGATGAAGCAAGCAGCAGGAATCGCCGCGCTCGATCATGGCGATGCAATGGACCGTCGTGTAGCTCGGATCGTGGAAGAGCGCGGGCGGATGTTGGTAGCCATGGCCGAACTCCCGGTGACCACGTGGGACAGTGGCGCGAACTTCTTCCTGTTTCGTCCGGAGGTATCGACCGGCATCGATGGGGAGCAGCTTTGGCAGTCGCTGGTCGAACGGTCGGTGCTCGTTCGTAACTGTGCCTCGTGGCCGCGCCTTGAGGGATGCCTGCGCGCAACGATCGGTACACCCGAAGAGAATGACGCTCTGCTCGCTGCGCTTCGCGATGTGTTTGGATCTTCGGCTCGCTGATCTCACAAGTCGTTGGCCAATAGCGCCCAATACACTGGTGGCTATGCGAACAGCGTCAGCTAACCGAGACACCAAAGAGACCCAAATCGCCATCTCGCTCGACTTGGATGGCACAGGAGAGACGAACTGCAGCACCGGCTTGCCGTTCTTTGACCACATGCTCGACCAGTTGGGTCGCCATGGTGGGTTCGACCTGTCGGTCTCGGCGACGGGCGATCTCGAAATCGATTCACATCACACGGTCGAGGACACTGGCATTTTGCTGGGCGAGGTCTTCAAGGAAGCCCTCGGCGACAAGGTTGGCGTCCGTCGGTTCGCGTCGAACCGGGTGCCGCTCGACGAGGCGCTCGTCGACACGGCCCTCGACCTGTCGGGCCGCCCGTTCCTTCACTACGAGGTCGACTTTCCTGGCGAGAAGATCCTGGGGACCCCACCGTTCGATCCACAGCTGTGCGAGGAATTTTGGCGGGCGTTCGTGACGTCTGCGGGGATCACGCTTCACATCACGTCGGTTCGGGGCAAGAACACCCATCACCTCATCGAGGCCAGCTTCAAAGGGGTGGCGCGCGCTCTTCGTGACGCGGTAGCGGTGACCGGCGGTGGACTGCCGTCCACCAAGGGGACACTGTGAGCGAAGCGAGTCAGCGGGACACTGTGAGCGAAGCGAGTCAGCGGGACACTGTGAGCGAAGCGAGTCAGCGGGACACTGTGAGCGAAGCGAGTCCGGT
>CAZMYN010000069.1:0-5472 GCA_964570495.1 uncultured Acidimicrobiales bacterium
CGGGGCCTTAGCTCAGTTGGTAGAGCGCTTGCTTTGCAAGCAAGATGTCGGGAGTTCGATTCTCCCAGGCTCCACAATCAATACGAATACGAGATCAGCCCGGGCACATGCCCGGGCTGATCAAGTTTTCGCCCGTCCGTGGGCACACTGACCCGGTGACTTATTCACTGCCGCCTGTTCCCGAGAAGCGGCTCGCTGTTCGGTTGACCAAGGATGCCCTGCGACAGGTTCGCGGTGGGCACCCCTGGGTCTATGACCAGGCAATCAACTCGGTGTCCGATAGCGATGCCGCGCCCGGAACCTTGGCGGTGCTGTTCGACGACAAGCGAAACTTCGCCGGAATCGGGCTGTGGGACCCCGAGTCGCCAATCCGGATACGCATGCTTCACGCTGGCAAGCCCCGCAACATCGATGACGAGTTCTGGACCGAACTGGTCTCCAAGGCCGTGGCTTTGCGCTCGACGCTCGAACCACGCGGCACCACGGCCATGCGTCTCATCCATGGCGAGAACGACGGCTTCGGCGGGCTGATCGTCGATCGCTACGACTCGACGCTGGTCGTCAAGGTCTATTCGGCGAGCTGGCTCCCACACCTCAACTCGGTGCTCGACGCGCTCAACACCGTCGTTGCCCCCGAACGGGTCGTGCTGCGTCTCGGCCGAAACGCCGCCGCCGATAGTGCGGTCATCGACGCTGGCTTGTCCGATGGACAGGCGCTCGTCGGAACGCTCCCAACCGAGCCGGTCATGTTCACCGAGAACGGGCTTACGTTCGAAGCCGACGTCGTGCACGGACAAAAGACCGGGCACTTTCTCGACCAGCGAGACAATCGCCAGTTCATTCGCTCTCGTTCCACCGACGCACGAGTCCTCGATGTGTTCAGTTGCACCGGCGGGTTCTCCGTCTACGCGGCTGCGGGTGGAGCAGCGCTCGTGCACAGCGTCGATCTCGCGGCGCCCGCCATAGAAACCGCCAAGCGCAACATGTCGCACAATTCAGCGCTTGTCTCGAAAGCAAAGCATCGGACCAGCGTCGGCGATGCGTTCGAAGTCATGGACGAACTTGCTGGTGCAGGCGAGCAGTACGACATCGTCGTGATCGACCCTCCGTCCTTTGCGTCGCGGGCACGCGAACGAGACGGGGCGATCCGCGCCTATCGCAAACTGACCGAGCTCGCGGTTCCGCTCGTTCGTTCCGGTGGACGTCTCTTCCAGGCATCGTGTTCATCGAGAATCACCGAGGACGACCTTGCCTCAACGGTGTATGCAGCCATGCGCTCCAACGGTCGCGAAGTTCACAACGATCAGCGATTCGGTCACGCGATCGACCATCCAATCACATTTTCTGAAGGCCGATACTTGAAGGCCATCACCCTCGAACTCGACTGATTTTCCAACGGTTTTGACTGCTGGAGAGGTGGCTGAACCCCGCGTAGGTCATCTGACCTAGGCGCCATGGGCTTTCTGACCTAGGAACTCTGCCGATAGCTAAGTGTGTCCTACTGGGAAAGTCTCCAATGAACGGCCTGACGCGCTCTCGCGTGGCTATTGCTGTGCTTGCGATGCTGATCGTTGGCGTTCTGGCTTTTCTGGCGACGCGAAGCAGCAACCGAGTAGCGACTGAAGCGGCACCCGAAACAACGACGACCACCACGTCGACGACCGCCGCCCCGACAAGCACCGCGTCGACAACCATCGCCTCGACGACGACCGCCTCGACAACTACGACCACGTCGAGTTCGACCCCGGCGCGTCAGGTGGTTATCGATCCCGCAGTCCGCGAAGAGCAATCCGAGCAATTGGCGAGACAGCTCGCTGAGCTTGAAGCGCGCCGTGCAGCAGAGCTTGCCGAAGAGGCCGCCGAGAACGAAGAAGATGAGCCCGACGCGGCGCCGCCCACGACCGCGCCGCCCGCTGGCCCCGCGCCGGTTCAGATCAGCCGGCCGTCGTGTGCAGCTGGATTGGCTGCACCTGTTTCTACACGAGCGCCGTTCACCGGGAAAACGGCCTCGATCCATCCGCAGATACCAGCGGTCGTGGTCAAGGTGTCGAACAACAGCTCGGCGAGTCGTCGGGCCCTCGTTGGCCTCGATCAAGCCGACATTGTGTTCGAAGAGCGCATCGAGGCCTCAGCCACCCGATTCTTCTCGGTCTATCACTCGTCGCTGCCCGCAAACGTCGGCCCGGTTCGTTCTGGGCGCACCACCGACATCCAGATCACGGAAAACCTCAACCGGCCCGTCTTTGCCTATTCGGGTAGCAACCAGGGCGTTGCCCGCCAGCTCAAGTTCGCAGCCGACAACAACCTTCTGATTCCGTTCATCAATACCGACCGTGCGCCGTTTGCACGCGATGGCCGCTACTCCGCGCCAGACAACCTCTTTGTCGACCCAACAAGCCTTGCGGCGTGCGGCGGAGCTTCGAACCCGACAGCCGTCTTCAGCTATGGCGCACCGAGCTCGACCACGGCTCAACCTGCGTCGTCGGTGTCATTGCAGGCACGCTCGCCCTATCGCTTCGACTGGAACGGTTCGGCTTGGGTTCGCTCGCAAAGCGGAACCCCGCACGTGACCCGTACCGGTGCTGCGCTTGATCCAGACAATGTCGTCGTCATGTTCGCAAAGACCGTGCAAAGCCAGATCGACTCCAGCTCGGTCGACACGCAGACGGTCGGGTCGGGCGAAGCGTGGATCTTCCGGAACGGAACCATCACCGTCGGCGCCTGGCGCCGTGATCGTGGCCACGAGCCATACACCTTGACCGATGCCAACGGCACAAACGTCCGCCTGAAGGCTGGCCAGACCTGGGTCGTCTTGGCCCCCGCCGGCACCGCCAGCTGGAACTAGTTGGTTTGGGTGGGGCGGCCGGGGCCGTCTTGGGGCTGACCGAACATATTTGAGTTGAGGCGAGCGTCGTTGCAGATCTGCTTCATCAGGTCGCCAAGCTGTTCTGGCTCGTCGGTCTGTGAACCCTGAGGGCCAAGGACCCATCCCTCGGCAACGCCGACTCGGTCACCAACCACGTCGAAGATGCGCCCGGTGATGCCCGCAGACTCCGTCGACGCCAACCACGTGACGACGTTCGCGATCCAGCGTGGGTCCATGGCGCCCTTCTGCTCGTCGGTCAGGTCCGAGAAGCCCGGCAGGTTCTCGGTCATGCGGGTGAACGCGGCGGGGGCGATTGCGTTGCAGGTGACGCCATAGTTGGCCACCTCCATGGCAATGATCGTGGTCATCGACGCAATTCCTGCCTTGGCAGCGCCGTAGTTGCTTTGGCCGACGTTGCCGTAGATGCCCGATGGCGACGAGGTGTTGATGATTCGCGCGTCGGGCTGGTTGCCGGCCTTGCTTTGCTCACGCCAGTACTTCGACGCGTGCGAGATGGGGTTGAAGGTTCCCTTGAGATGAACCGCAATGACGGCGTCCCAATCGGACTCCTCCATCTTGAAGATCATCCGGTCACGCAAAATCCCCGCGTTGTTGATGAGGATGTCGAGGCCGCCATAGGTGTCGATTGCTTGTTGGACCATCGCACCGGCATCGTCGTAGCTGGCGACGTTCGCGCCGTTCACGACGGCTTCGCCACCGAGCTTGGTGATCTCGTCGACGACGGACTGGGCGGGGCTGAGCTCGCCGCCCTCGCCGTTGACATCGCCTCCGAGGTCGTTGACGACGACCTTCGCGCCACGGCTTGCGAGCGCCAGCGCGTGCTCGCGCCCAATCCCTCGACCCGCTCCGGTAATCACTGCGACGCGGCCTTCGATGAAACTCATTGGAACGCTCCTTGTAGGTAGAACGGCGTCAGCCTAGCTGGCGCCGGCGATCAGCTTCTCAAGCATCAGCTCCGGGCGTTCGCCTTCGAGGCGCTGAAGCCAGTATTCGCTTTCGAAGAGCGCGAGCAGGGTGCCGTCGGATCGGGCGAGAACGTCGACGCCCTGCATGGCCCGCAGTTCGGCTTTCGACTCTTCGTTGGTCCGACGCGCCACGTTGTAGTTGGTCATCGATAGCTCGATTGGAGCTCCGAATTCGTTTTCGAGACGATGTGTCGCTACCTCGAACTGCATGGGCCCAACCGCAGCGAGGATCGGTGCTTGATCGCCGATGTCTTCGTCGCGCAAGACCTGCACCACACCTTCTTCGTCGAGTTGGGTGATGCCGTTTCGGAACTGCTTGAACCGGCTCGTGTCCCGTACGCGAGTGATGGCGAAGTACTCCGGAGCGAACGATGGGATTTGCGGGAACTCGACCTTTTCGTCCAACCACAGCGTGTCGCCGATACGGACGTCGTTGGCGTTGACCAAACCAACAATGTCGCCCGGCCACGCTTCGTCGAGCGTTTCGCGGTCGGTGCCAAAGGCCGTGTGTGCGTACTTGGTCGCGAGTGGCTTGCCGGTCGACTCGTGGGTGACGACCATGCCTCGTTCAAAACGCCCGCTGCACACTCGAAAGAAGGCAGTGCGGTCTCGGTGTGCCTTGTCCATGTTTGCTTGCACTTTGAACACGAACCCGGAGAATGGAGCGTCGAGCGGGCGACTTTCGTCCTCGTTATCTGCCTTTGGGGTTGGTGCTGGGGTGAGGTCGACCACCGCGTCAAGCAGTAACCGCACGCCAAAGTTCGTCAGCGCCGAACCGAAGAAGACCGGAGTGGTGATACCGGCAAGGAACGTCTCCTCGTCGTATTGCGAGCCGACTGCTTCGAGCAGGCCTAACTCGTCGACTGCGTCTTGGTAGAGGTCGCCTTCGTCGGCGAGAGCCTGTTCGGGTTCAACAATCTCTTCGGGAGCAATCGTTGCGCCGCGAGCGGTTCTGGTGAAGCGGACAAAGTCGCCTGTTCGCTGGTCGAGCACGCCCCGAAAGCCCTCGGCTGACCCGACCGGCCAGGACAACGGCGTTGGAGTGAGCGACAGCTGCTTTTCGATGTCATCGAGAATCTCGAGCGGGCTGAGCGACGGCCGATCCCATTTGTTGATGAAGGTCAGGATTGGGATCTCGCGGTCACGGCAGACTTCGAACAGCTTCAATGTCTGTGGCTCGATGCCTTTGGCGGCGTCGAGCACCATGACCGCAGCGTCGGCGGCGGCGAGCACTCTGTAGGTGTCCTCGGAGAAGTCGCGGTGACCGGGGGTGTCGAGAAGGTTGATGATGTGATCCCGGTACGGGAACTGCAGCACGGTCGAGGTGATCGAGATGCCGCGCTGTTGTTCGAGCTCCATCCAATCAGACGTCGCAGCACGTCCACCGCGCTTGCCCTTGACCGAACCAGCCTCGGTGCCGAGCGCGCCGCCGTAGAGAAGGAACTTCTCGGTCAGCGTGGTTTTGCCAGCGTCGGGGTGCGAGATGATCGCGAAGGTGCGCCGTCGCGACGCCTCGGATGTGATCTGCTCTGCGGAAGCCACTCCACAACTCAAGCGGCAACAGCGACGTTTTCCACTGATCAGCTCGAACGAGCTGTGAGAATCAGCTTGAACGAGCTG
>CAZMYN010000069.1:5572-12306 GCA_964570495.1 uncultured Acidimicrobiales bacterium
GCGATCTCGGTCAGGTGAACGTTGGCGCTACCCGCTAGGGAGGTGCGCTCAATTGCGTCCAGCGCCTCGTTCGTCAGCTCAATGATCTGTGCTTCGACGTCGGCGACAGCGCCGGTCTCGACGAGAACCAGTTGCATTGCCTCGACCTGCGCTTTGGTGAGGTCGGTACCGACCAAACCAAGAAGCTCGGCTTGGGTTTCGGTTGCCGATTCGCGCGCTCGGGCGAGGAGGGGAGTGGGCTTGCCCTCACGAAGATCGTCGCCCACGGGCTTGCCGGTCATGGCGGACTCGCCGAACACACCGAGCAGGTCGTCGCGCAACTGGAAAGCAATGCCGAGCGGGCGTCCGATCTTGGCGAGCGATTCTTCCAAGTCGTTTCGGCCGGTCAGCGCAGCTCCCATTTGGAGCGGGCGAACAATCGTGTAGCGGGCGGTCTTGTACTCGATGATTCGCTCGGCGGTGGCGAGTTCTATGTCGCCCCGGGCAGTACCCACGACGTCGAGGAACTGGCCGAGGTTGACCTCGATGCGCAGGTCGTTCCATAGGCGTCGCACGTCGGCGTTCGCGTCGGCGAGTTGCACGTCGGAGAGCACCAGCGACACATCGCCAGCGAGGATCGCCACCGATTCGCCGTAGCGTCGAGCCTCGCCGCCCCACGAGTTCGCCTCGTGTTCGGTGATGCCCTGGACGTGCGCGGTTGGTTGGCCTCGGCGGGTCGGCGAGCCGTCCATCACGTCGTCGTGGAACAGCGCGAATGCCTGCAGCAATTCGAGTGCCGCGCCGAGCCGGATGATTGCCGGGTCGGTTTCGTCGCCGCCAGCGCCGACGAAACCCCAGTAGGCCATTGCGGGCCGTACGCGTTTGCCCCCGGCAAGAACGAGGGTCGACAGCAGATCGATCGTTTCGCCGAGCAAAGGATCGAGCTTTTCCCATTCGGCCCGGTGTTCAGCCAATACGAGCGCGAGTTGTTCATTGACCCGGCCAGCCGGAATGGTGAGTGCCTCGGGAGTGCTCACTCGTTGGTGCCCAACTGTTCGAGATCGGCAGCGATCTGTTCGACGCCGAGTTTCGCCGACGTGATCCGTTCGCGGCAAAAGGTAATCAGTTCCGAGGCGCGGCCTACGCGCTCGGTGAGGATGTCGACGTTGAGCGACTCGTCTTCGAGCTCTGCGAGGATCTCGTCGAGCTCGGCAATTGCGGTCGAGTAGTCGAGTTCTGTTGGTTCGGTGGTGGTCATGGCTGTACTTCCTGCGTCTTGTCGACGACTGACACGTTGGAGATGATGGATCCGTCGGCGACTTCGGTTACCAGTGTGTCGCCAGACGAGACATCAGCAACGCCGCGCACGACATCGCCGTTGGTGGTTCGGGTGATCGACCAGCCGCGCGCGAGAAGCACGGCGGGGTCGGCGGCTCGGAGTCGGGCTTCGATGTGGCCGAGTTCGGTGTCGGCCGAACGGATGATTCGGTCGGCGAGGGTCGATAGTTCCGCGGTGTGCGCGTCGAGCTGTGCGTCGGCTCGGCGAAGTTGAGCACGGCTGGCCTGCGCGGTGAGTTTCGCTCGTTCGACGAGGCGTTGGTCGGCGAGGTTGAGGCCTTCACGGCCAGCGCGAGCGCAGCGGCTCGCCAATGTCGCGAGGCGCTGCTCGGCCGCGGCGCATTGCAGTTGGGCAAAGCCCGAAATGGTTTGCCAGCGTTGCTCGGCACACTCGAGATATGTGCGAACGGCCGACGTGAGGATCGCTGCTGCAGCTGTTGGGGTCTTCACTGCGGTGTGGGCAACGACGTCGGCGACGCTGCGGTCGATCTCGTGACCAACGCCGGTGATGACCGGCACGGGCGCTTGGCTGATCGTCCGGCACAGTTGCTCGTTGTCGAACACGGCCAGGTCGCCTCGTGAACCACCGCCACGCACGAGGACGATGACGTCGACGTCGCGCACATAGAGCGTGCGCAACGCCGCGGTGAGCGTGGCGGGCGCATTGTCGCCTTGTACCCTCGCGTCGCAGGCAATAACCGAGAAGCCAAAACCAGATCCGGTGAGTTCGGTGAGAAAGTCGGCTTCGGCGGCTGATTTGTGGCTCGTGATGAGCCCGACACGCAGCGGAACCGGGGGTAGGGCGTGGGCCTTGTTCAGCTCGGTGACGCCCTCGCTGTGCAGACGCGCCAGTAGCGCCTCGCGTTCGGCTGCCATCGCCGCAAGGATGTACCGCGGGTCAATGCCGGTCATCCGCAATTGCAGACGGCCTTGCTGTTGATAGAAGTCGACTGCGGCCCGTACCCGCACAGCCATTCCGTCGACGAGTCGCCCGACGTTCTGGCGTTTCAATTGCTTGTTGACGATCTGTTTGGTCTGGCTGAACAAAACCACCGAGATCTTCGCCGAGCTGGGCACACCGGGTTGCACTGGTTCGACGAGGTCGAAGTAGACGTGCCCGGAACCCGAGCGCTTCATGTTGGAGATCTCGCCTTCGACCCACAGGTCGTCGGGGAAGCTCTGTTGAAGAGCGGTCGACAGGTGATTGTTTAGCTGCGCGACGGTGAAGCTTGGTTCGTTTCTCGGTGGCGGAGGTGGCCCCGACGACTCGCTTTCGAAAAGTGAACTGTCCACGAGCGGGAACTTACCCGTTGGGGGTGACAAGCAGGCCAGTTACCGATTTGTGTTCAACGGATCGACTTCGGGTGAGCGACGTCGTGTGTAGAGCACGATGGCGACAAAGACCACGCCGATCGTGTTCGCGATCAAGTCCTCGACGCTGGCGGTTCGACCGCGCACTCCGGCCTGACGCAGCTCGTCGGCAACGCCGATGGCCCACGCCAACGATGGGCCGACCAGCCATGCCACACGCGGAAGTACTCGTTCGGAGAGGAGCCCGAAGGCCAGTGCTGCAGCGCCGTAGACAAGGACGTGGGCCAGTTTGTCGGCGCCGGGTTCGAGCAGCAGCGTACGGAGGATGTCGTTGCGCCACCCGTCAAATACCGTTGCCCATACGCCCAACGCGACGACAAGGCTTGCAAGCACCGTCGTGTAGCTGGCGTTCCATCGAAGTTCCATATGCATAGTGGAACGTGCGCGATCCAAGGCTTCTTCGGGGTTGCGCGAGAATTCTGCAAATCGTTCGATCTTGGTGCTAGCTGACCGAGATCGTTGCGCTGAGCGCGAAGTGGTCGCTCCAGTAGAACTGCGAGCCGTCGACTTCGGCGGGTACGTCGTGCACGAGCTGCTCACCAATTTCGATTCCGGGGCTGGCGAACATGCGGGTGAAGTATGCAGTGAACTCGTTGCCCCCGGCGCGGAACTTGTTCTTGCGACTGTTCCACGTCGAGCGTGGGGGCTTTGGTGTGGCGAAACCCGCTTCCTCGATCAAGGCCACATCGGCGATTCGGGTATTCGTGTCGCCGGCGACCAGCAACCGTTCAGTCGGGCTTTGCGATACCAACTCGCCCAACTGTTCGAGCCTGCGGCCAGCGCCACCCTTGCCGGGTTCGAGATGCACATTGCCGACCGTGAACGCCGGGCGATTGGTTGTTTCGGGGAAAGTTGCGAGCAGGCCGATGCGGTCAACGGCTTTGATTTCGGGCTTTGCCTTGCCGAGCGTGTCCTTCGCGACGAGCGTGGCGAGTCGACCCGAATGAGATGTGGTCGTGGCCTGGAGCAGATCGAGTGTCTCGACGAACGGCACCATGTTCGGTAGCTCCTGGAAGCAGACGATGTCGGGTTCGAGTTCGAGAATCGCCGTGCGGATGGCGTCTTCGGTGTGGAACTGTTGAACCGATCCTGGGGCCTGCGCCGAACGCTCCAACAGAGCCACATTCCAGGACAAGAGTTTTAGATCCACAGCACCTATACGTTCGCACCTTCATCGGGTCGGATGAGGTTTTCATACAAGCTGTCGTAGAGGCCGCCGAGGGAACGGAGCTCATCGTGGGTGCCGCGTTCGGCGACCTTGCCCTCGTCGACCACGATGATCTGGTCGGCCGAGGTGATTGTCGACAAGCGGTGAGCAATGACGAGCGAGGTACGCCCCTCGAGCGCTTCGACGAGCGCTTGTTGAATGAGGGCTTCGTTCTCGGTGTCGAGATGGCTCGTGGCCTCGTCGAGGATCACGATCGCGGGGTCTTTCAAGAGCATGCGTGCAATTGCGAGTCGTTGCTTTTCGCCACCGGACAGTCGATAGCCGCGCTCGCCCACAACGGTGTTGAACCCTTCGGGAAGCGCGTCGATCACGTCGAAGATTCGGGCGGCCCGCGTTGCGGTGATGAGATCGTCGTCGGTGGCGTCGGGATTCGCGTAGCGAAGGTTCGCGCCGACCGTGTCGTGGAACATGTGTGGGTCTTGGTTCACCACACCGATTGCCCGGCGCAGGCTGTCTTGGGTAACCGAACGAACATCGTGGCCGTCGATTTCGAGAACACCGTTGCTCACGTCGTAGAGGCGAGGCACCAGGTTCAACAGCGTCGACTTGCCTGCACCCGACGGCCCTACGATGGCAACGAGTTGACCCGGCTCGATGTCGATATCGATGCCTTTCAAGACCTCGCGCTCCTCGACGCTCGTCGAATAGCTTGGGGCGGTCGTGACCGGCGTGATTCCCGCACCAATGTGCCGACCGGGGCCACGCTTGGGTGTTCGGCGCCCGGTGCCCTCCTCGAGCGAAGCAATCGTCGACTCGTTGGCCGACGGGTACGTGAACTGCACGCCGTCGAAGCGGATGCGGCCCTCGACGCCGTTGAGATCGACAGCGTTCGGTGCGTCCTCGATGGGGTTGGGCATGTCGAGAATCTCGAAAACACGCTCGAAGCTGACGAGTGCGCTGGTGACGTCGACCCGTGCGTTCGAAAGTGCGGTCAGGGGAAGGTAGACGCGTACGACCAACAGGCTGAGCAGTGCGAGGTCGCCGACGGTGATCGTGCCGTTGATGGCCATCCGGCCACCAATCCAGTAGACAGCGGCCGTGCCGAGCGCACCGACCAACGTCATTGCAGTGATGAAGATTCGGGCCAGCATTGCCGAGCGGATGCCAATGTCGCGCACCCGCGCTGCACGGTTTCCGAAGTCGTCAGCCTCGGCGCCCGGACGCCCGAAGAGCTTCACGAGCATGGCTCCGCTCACGTTGAAGCGTTCGGTCATGGTCGTGTTCATCGATGCGTTGAGTTCCATCGACTCGCGCGTGATGCCAGCCATTCGGTTGCCGACCCGACGTGACGGAATCAAGAAGAACGGCAAGATCAGCAAACTCAGGATCGTGAGGCGCCACTCGATGGCGAACATCGCGACCAAGGTGATACCGAGGTTGATGATGTTGCCGATCACCGTCGACAAGAAGGTCGTGAACGCCCGCTGCGCGCCGATGACGTCGTTGTTGAGTCGTGAGATCAGCGCACCGGTTTGGGTTTGGGTGAAGAAACCCAGCGGCATGGCCTGCACGTGGCGAAAGAGCTTGTCGCGCAAGTCATAGATGATGCCCTCGCCAATGCGACTCGAAAGCCACCGCTCGACCATCGAAACCGCTGCTGCGCCGAAGGCGGCGACCACGACGAGCAGACCGAGCCAATTCAGTCGCCCCGTGTCGCTGTTGGCGATGGCAACGTCGATGATGTCGCGGAACGCGAACGACGGAATGAGGCCAATGACCGTGCCCACAACAATGAGCGTTACGAAGCCGACGACCATGGGACGGTACGGCTTTGAGAAACCCCAGACGCGCTTGACCGTCTCTCGATCAATGCCCTTCGGATCGTCGTCTCGGCTGCTCAACGAATGCAGCACTTGCATTGGATGCATGAGCTGAGCGTATTGGTCCAAAACGCAAACGAGCGGTGGATGCCGTAGGGCAACCACCGCTCGGAAGCGTGCTATTGCAGGATCACATAGTGATCCGTTGTGCTATCCGCGAGCCTTGAGGATGTCGCGGATTTCGCCCAACAGTTCCTGGTCTGGCGTGGCGTTGAGAGTGGTCTGTGCTCCACCCTTAGCCAGTGCCTTGACGATCAAGAACACCACGAACGCGATCATGATGAACGTGATCGTTGCGTTGATGGTGTCACCGATGTTGATGCCAGCAACTTCGACAGCTGCGAATTCGTACACCTCGCTGCCATCTTCTTGAACCGTTGGGTCAATACCGATGATCCTTGCCACGATCGACAAGACGAGTGCAACAACGGCACCGACCATCGGTGCGAAGGCCAGTGCGAGCACAAGGCCGACGGCGATTGGAATTACGTTGAACTTTTCGAGGAATTCCTTGAATTCTGAAAGCATGCTTAGTTCTCCCTATAAAGCGCGAATCATTTAGCGGGTCTCTTTGATCCACCGTTAAAGAGAATTGTGCGCGGCGCGGCCCTTTACAAGGAATTGGCAAGATTTCTTGGTTCGGTGCCGTCGGGGCGAGAGCACTCGGTCGGCACTACGGGGTCGTCACAGAAAGTGAGAAGCCCGCTCTGAGGAGTGACGGCCAGGCGATCTGCGGCACACAAGAGGCATCGCTGAGAGCTGCTGCCTTCCGGCCCTGACCCGGTTCACGAGCTCCTGTTGCACAGGACCCGACCGTCACACCTCAAAGAGGGCTGTTCTTTACCATAGCGCTCGGTCTGGCTATCTGGTTGTTCGTGATGTGCCGGTTTGCTGTGCTTTCCGGGCTGGTCGGTCTGGCCATTCGTTCTTTCGTGATGTGTGGTTGCTGTGCTTTCCGGGCTGGTCGGTCTGGCCATTCGTTCTTTCGTGATGTGTGG
>CAZMYN010000069.1:12406-14790 GCA_964570495.1 uncultured Acidimicrobiales bacterium
TTGCTGTGCTTTCCGGGCTGGTCGGTCTGGCCATTCGTTCTTTCGTGATGTGTCGTTGGTTCGATTCTTCTGGGCGCTTGGTTTCGATGGTTGGGTTAGGTTCTTCGGCGTGACGCATCCGAAGCCAGTTGCCATCATCTCCGACGCCAAGCACTACGTCGGACCCGCACTCTCGGTCGCGATGGCCAACAAGGGCTTCGACCTCATCCTCGGCGAGCCCGCACCCGAGACGGTCCAGGCCGTCACCGAAGCTGGCGCCGACAGTTGGGTCATCGATGGCGCGCTCGATCTCGCCGAACCCGCCTCGGCGCCGCGCCTCGTCGATATGGCAATGGATGCTTACGGTCGCATCGACTCCGCAGCCTTCTTTAGCGGCCAAATCGTGCTCGGCAAGTTCGTCGATGCCACCGACGCCGACTTCGAAAAGGTCGTGTCCGGGAACCTCGAAGCGGTCTTTCGAGCACTACGGGCCTTCGTTGCGCCCATGGTCGAGGCCGAGGCAGGCCAGATTCTGGCTATCACCAGCGCTGCGGGCATACGAGTAACGCCCGGTGCGCCGCTCTATTCGGCGACGCGAGCCGGAGCGAACATGCTCGTTCGTAACCTCGCCGTCGAAGTCGCTCGTTCGGGCGTGCAGGTAAACGCGCTCGGGACAAACTTCATGGACTTCCCGATGTTCCGCAAGGCCACCGGCGCCGACGACCCCGAGGTCATGAAGAAGATCGAGAAGAACGTCCCGATGGGTCGCCTCGGCACCATGGACGAGTTCGCCCAGTTCTGTACCTCGTTCATCGACGGCACCTCTCGATTCCAGACGGGCCAGGTCGTCGGGTTCGACGGCGGCTGGTCGGCCTAGCCGAGTAGGGCTTTGGCAGCGGCGAGCCCGGAGTTGAACGCTCCCTCTACCTTGGGGCCGCCGAAGGCATCGCCGGCGAGCACCAACATCCCGGGCGAGGTCGCGGCGATCATGCAGCGGTCCGGGTGCGGGCTTCGTGGACCGGCGTACTTCCACTTCTTGAGCTGAGCTGTGAGGACCTTCGCGCCGCCGAGCCAGGGCTGGGCTTTGGCGAGGAGGTCGGCGACCACGACATCGGGGTCGTCGTCCCAGCGTTGCGTCGAAAGTAAACCGTTGACATGAAAGGTGACTGCCGGTTCAGCGCTCACACCCTTTTGCTGGTTGTCGGCAATGAACGTGAACACGTGGTCTTCGCTCTGTTGCACGCCGCCGGGTGAAGCAATGGCGGGTGCGGAATCCAAGGTGACGAGTAGCGCAATTGTTGGCTTGTAGTGGATTGCGTCGAGTTCGGCGCGCCTGTCCGGGTCGATCGAGGTTCCTCCTGCGTCGAGGAGCTCGAGAATCTGGGGCACCGGAGCAGTAACGAGCAGATGCTGGGTCAACAGGTCGTCGTGGTCATCGGAGTCGAGTTGAAGCTGCCAACCGTGCCCGTTCGAACGAATCGCGCTTGCTCGTTCTCCTAGCCGGATCTGACCCCCAGCCTTCGTGACTTGTTCAGCCAGCCACTTCGTGAGTGCAGTCATTCCGGCAGGGCAGTAGTAGCGGGGGTAGCCGTCGTCATCGGCGAACCCATGACACCAAACGTGGACAACACCGTCGGCGATCGCGGCATCGATGGTCTCTCGAAAGTCGTCGCCCCTAACCGTGAAGAACTGCGCGCCATGGTCAAGAGTCGCGTTCCCAATACGACGTGTCGCCATGCGACCACCCACACCGCGACCCTTGTCGATCACATGAACCGAGCGGCCAACACGCACGAGTTCTCGGGCCGCTACGAGACCGGAAAGGCCTGCTCCGACGACGTTGGTGGTGGCTGCTGTCGTGTTCATGTCTGCCAGCCAATGTGATGGGGTGAACGATTCCCGGCGCCAGCTCGTGCCGACTAGGTCAACGAAACTGTATCGTTATGCACTGCTTCGGCGCGCGTCGTCGAAGTTTGGAGGAGTGCGAGAGCGGCCGAATCGGCACGCTTGGAAAGCGTGTGACCCTCACAGGTCCGTGGGTTCGAATCCCACCTCCTCCGCGCTGTGTTGCTCACGGTTTCAGAGGAGCCTGGAAGTGAGTTTCCTCAAATAGTTCTCGATTAGGCGGGTTCGATGGCTTCGAGGACGGTGGGCAGAACCTCGGCCTGCATTTCGTTGATGTCGCCCTCGGGGCCGAACACGGCAACGAGCAGGCTGAAGCCATCCACGTTGTGCGAATAGATGCGCAGCGGCGACAGTGGTGAATCGAGGTCGACGATGTCCCATGTCCGGCCCCGTGAATCGTCGAGCGATCCACCGGGCGCTGGTTCACCGCCGAGCTGAGCCGACAGCAGGTCGACGAACTGCTGGGCCGGGAGCGGGCCACCTTGCTGTATCAGCAATGT
>CAZMYN010000070.1:0-14617 GCA_964570495.1 uncultured Acidimicrobiales bacterium
GTGTACGCACAGCAATGTGTTCAGCTGACCGGTACTAATCGGCCGAGGGCTTGGTGTTTCTCAAGTAATAATGGAAATACGAAGTCTCAATAGGAAGTTCGTGCTCGCTATGGAATCCTCAGGGATTCGAATAGGTGGACTATGCGAAACAGTCCACCAACTTTGACAACCAAATAGATACAACCGCGTGATTGTCGAGGACTAACCATTCTCGGTAGCGATAGCGCTGGGGTCACACCTGTTCCCATTCCGAACACAGAAGTTAAGTCCAGTTGCGCCGATGGTACTTGGGACGAGCGTCCCTGGGAGAGTAGGTCGCCGCCGGTTTCGCACGAAGATTGAGCCGCCCGAAAGGGCGGCTCTCTTCACGTTTTCAATCCATATCAATTTTGTGAGGTTCTCGCCGAAAGTGGTCGCCAATTCAATGATGTGGTCTGATTTATATCGACTCGCGGCCGAAAATCGGACTTTTCGTGAGATTTGACTTGCGCCGGCGCAAAGAGTGCGCTAGGAACGTCCTAGCTACAGTTTTGTAGCGTTCGTCACAAAAGGGATTGGCAATAAGCGGGGGCTTTCAGTACCCGATCCTGTCGACCCAGCCAAACGGGGGTTCTGAAATTGCGGGACCTTTCGCGTGCATACGCGCTCTGAGAATGCTTTAGTTCAGCGCGCTCTTTTGGGGGAATGCTGCGACGCGAGCTGAATAACCGACTGAGCAAACTTTGGGAGTAGAAGAGAATGACCATAACTGAGTCCGGTCCTGAACCGGAAGAACTTGAATACGACCCGTCTCGACGACGTTTGATAGGAGGCGCGGCTCTAGGCGCGGCGACCTTGGCGGCGACGACCGTTTCCCCGGGTTTCGTCGGCATCGCCGGTGCGTCTGACGATGCGGCCTACGTTCCGCGACGGCGAGGCGAGGGACTTGATGGCGACATCCCCGGACTGCGTCCAGCAAGGTCCGCACTCTTCAGCTCATTCCCCAGCTACGACCGTGCATACACCCGTGTGCCAGTTCAGCCGTTCGGCGGCTACGACTTCGCGATGGGTTACATGGCCGAAGGCGTACAGGGAGCCGATCCCGAGTCACCGAACTTTCCGAACGGCCAGTTCTCGAACACCAGTGGCCTGTTCGAAACCGTCACTCTCAAAGAGGGCGGCGCAACACCACCAATCGCTGCAGACACCGGAGAGCCTCTGAAGCCCGTAGTCAGTGGTGTAGGCGGGAACGAAATCGCGTCCCGTTCAACCGAGTACTGGTCTCGCGACATCCTTGGACAGTCCAACGAAGCAATCCGAGACGACATGTGGTCGGCAATTAACTGGATGCGTCGCGTGTGGGGCATGGACTTCGATGATCCTGCAGTCGACGGAATCGACTCGTTCGGATACGCCTATCAGTATCCGGGAAGTCCGGACGCGAGCAACGACTACAGCCTGTTCTCACAGCGCTATGCAGCGGTGTTCGACGACCATGGCAAGGTCACCGGATTCGCTCGGTTCGCGCCGACTTTGCTCGCTCCCGATACCTCCTACACGGTGATTTTCCGTGCAGGACAGGCAGTGCCTAACTACGTTGGTGGAGCGGTAATTAACGGGACAGAGGCTCGCACGACCGCTTCGAGCCCGGATTGGCCTGCAAAGGTACGTGACGGTGGCTTCTGGGGCGGTGTCGTCAAGGCCATGGATGTCCTTCCCGATATCCAGGCTGTTTCTCGTGGCGAACGCTACTTCACGACGCCGGACGACCCGGCTCAACCATTGAGCGGAACTACCCCGCCCAACCCGAACAAGCGTGCCGTGAACGGCGGAGCGACGACGTTGAATCCGCAGGGCACCGGCCCAAAGTGGGGCCAGTGGTGGCGCCGTGTAGCGCCAATCGTCGATATCGACGTGGACGATCCGGACTTGCTCAACCGCAAGCCGAGCATCGATGCAACAACCGATATCAATACCGCTGCGAGTCCCGACTTGCGGATTCCCGGGACCTACATCCCGGCTCGTCCAGCGGCACGGCCACGTTGGCCAATCGGCTTTTGGCCACGCAACACCGACTTCTTCTGGGGCAACTACAACCTGAACTTCGGAACAGCTGACGACCAGAAGATCACGTTGCACTACCAGTCGGAGATTCCGACGGACTTCCGTCCATCGGACGGCGTTCCAGAAGCGTTCTTGTGCGACCTCTGCCCAAATCCGGGCAGCGCCGAGATCAACGAGCGTGCTGACATGGATTCAGGCACCGGTATTGCATTGTTCGACTCGACCGGTGAGATTTCGGGCTTCCCCGACGTCTCCAACACCGAGCTCGACGGCCAGATGAGCTTTGGTGCGCCAGGCCACTACGGCCGAGTGCACGGTACGAGCTACCCGAGGTCCAAGCGAAAGGACGGCGTGGTCACCTATCACTTCAGGAACTATCTGCTGTGGCCTCCTCGCCTCAACGTCACCGTCCTTGGTGATCCAACGCAGGAGAACTTCGGCAATATCAACTGGACCATTCCGACCCGTGGGGACCTGGGAGCGTCTAATCCGCACCCAATCCTGCCGTTCAACTAGGAGCTAAGACATGCCAGCAATTACCAGTAATCACGCGAGCGAAGCAACAGCACCTGATGCACCGCTCGATCTCACAGACGTGCCAAACGGCGATGCCACGCCGACCTTAGACGTGGCTTCATACCTCGATATGGCCGTGGAGGCCGCTCGACAGGCCGACATGTCTGCAAGCGAACTGATGGGGATGTTTTTCTACTATGCCCACAGCGTT
The DNA here is from genome assembly GCA_964570495.1 of uncultured Acidimicrobiales bacterium. GTDB lineage: Bacteria > Actinomycetota > Acidimicrobiia > Acidimicrobiales > SHLQ01 > SHLQ01. The sequence continues at coordinate 2,771 of CAZMYN010000070.1, forward strand.
GCTGAGGGATTCCGAATGGGCGTGATCAGCGAACAAGAAGCGCGCGAGGCCGCCGGCTAACCCGCTTCTGGTTCGTAATGGAATTGAGCCGCCCTTCGGGGCGGCTCTCTTCACGTTTTGGCGATCAGTCAATCATGTTCGGTTGGGGTGGGTCGGAACGGAGTATCGGCGAGTGCGCCCGTGCCGGGAGCTGGCGACTTAGTCTGAACACTGTGATCGAAGAGACCTCAGCGCTGCCGCAGTACGACCCGCCCGACGTGTCGCTACGCCGGCCCTTCAACCTTTACAAATGGATCGACGAGCACCGTGATGAGCTCCGGCCACCGGTCGCGAACAAGCAGATCTGGCGCGAGGCCGACATGATCGTGATGATCGTTGGCGGCGGCAACCAGCGCAACGATTTTCACGACGATCCACGCGAAGAGTTCTTCTACCAGATCAAAGGCGACATGAACCTGTGGCTGTGGCCCGAACACGGTGCCGAGCCCCACGAGATGCCGATCCGCGAAGGCGAGGTCTACCTATTGCCACCGCGGCTGCGCCACTCCCCACAACGCCCCGACCCCGATTCGATTGGGCTCGTCGTTGAATATCAGCGCGACATCGGCGAACTCGATGGCTTCGAGTGGGCGTGCGAGAACTGTGCGCACCTCGTGCATCGTGTCGAACTCCAAGTCCAGGAGATCGACAAAGACCTTCCGCCGCTCTTTGAAGCGTTCAACAACGACGAAGACGCGCGCACCTGCCCGAACTGCGCGACCTTGCATCCCGGTAAAGACGGTCGACTGTGACCGAGTCGCTGTTGCCCACCGCCGCGGAGCTCGACACCGCGGACCCTCTGGCCGGTCTCCGCAACGAGTTCGAGTTGCCCGAGGGCATCTATCTGGTTGGCAACTCGCTCGGCGCGCTACCTCGATCAGTGCGCAGCGCCGTTGCAGCCGAGCTCGACCGTTGGGGAACGCTCGGCGTCGAGGGGCACTTCACCGGCGAGCTGGCGTGGGCGCCATATCACGAACTGGTAACCGAGCAGCTTGCCCGACTCGTAGGCGCTCAACGCGACGAAGTGGTTGCCATGAACGCCCTCACCGTCAACCTGCACCTATTGATGGTGAGCTTCTATACGCCCACGCCCGAGCGCCACAAGATCTTGATCGAGAGCCACGCCTTTCCGTCGGACCACTTCGCGGCCGAGTCACAGATCCGCCAGCGCGGTTTGGACCCTGCCGAATCGCTGATCACGATCGCGCCGCGGCCCGGCGAAGAGACGCTGCGCACCAGCGACATCCTCGAAATGATCCAGACTCATGGCTCAGAGCTCGCGCTCGTTCTGCTTCCCGGGGTGCAGTACTACACCGGCCAGGTCTTTGCGATGGCCGAAATCACCAGCGCAGCACACGAGGTGGGTGCGCGTGTCGGCTTCGACCTCGCACATGCTGTTGGCAATATCGAGCTTTCCCTCCATGACTGGGACGTCGACTTCGCGGCGTGGTGCTCGTACAAATACCTAAACAGCGGTCCGGGCGGTGTGGCGGGCGCGTTCGTGCACCGACGCCATGTCACGAATCCGACTCTGCCAAAGCTGATTGGCTGGTGGGGGACGAACCCGGAGACCCGATTCGAGATGTCGACCGAGTTCGACGCGATCGACACCGTCGAGTCATGGCAGCTATCGAACGGGTCGATACTTCCGCTCGCCGCACTACGAGCTTCCCTCGACGTGATCGACGCGGCGGGAGGAATTTCTGCGATGCGCAAGAAATCCGAGCTCCAAATCGAGTTCCTCGATCGGCGACTTGGCGAAACTCTCGGTGATCGGGTCGTCAACCTCACACCACAGCCGCTCGCCGAGCGCGGTTGCCAATTCGCGCTCCAGGTCGCAGCGGGCAACGGCCGGGAAGTCTTCGAGAGCCTCGAGAAAGCCAATGTCTTTGTTGATTGGCGAGAGCCCGACGTCATTCGGGTCGCGCCGGTGCCGCTCTACAACTCCTTCGACGACATCGAACGCTTCGTCCAAATCCTCGACGAGGTTGCGCAATGACCGCAAGTACGGCCGGGGGAGTAGCAGTTGTCGGTGCAGGACAAGCTGGATCCCTGTTGGCCATCTACCTTGCCCGCCAGGGCCATGACGTGACGCTGTATGAGGCACGACCTGATCTGCGACGGGTCAACCTTGAGGCAGGCCGGTCCATAAACTTCGCGCTTGCGACACGCGGGATCGTCCCGCTCATCGATGTCGGTGTGATTGGCAAGGTCGACCCGATCACCGTCGCGATGCGAGGCCGCATGATTCATGTCGAGGGTGATCCCACACCCGAGCTTCAGCCCTACGGCACCAACCCTCACGAGGTCATCCACTCGGTTTCACGAAGCAACCTCAACGCCATATTGCTCGATGCAGCGGAGGCGACGGGCCGGGTGAGAATCGAGTTCGAGGCGTGGGTTGAGTCGGTCGATTTCGATACGTCGCTGTTGCACTTTGTCGACGGACGAACCGAGCCATTCTCCGTCCTGTTCGGTGCCGACGGTGTTGGCTCGCGCGTCCGGAAGGCGATTGCCGACAAGGGGGCGTGCGAGTTCGCAACGGAATGGCTCGATCACGACTACAAAGAACTCAACCTGCCAGCGAACATTGACGGCACCCATCGACTTGATCCCCACGCGCTCCACATCTGGCCGCGAGGCGAGTTCATGTTGATCGCGCTAGCAAACCCGGAAGGGAACTTCACCGTCACGTTGTTCGCTCCCAAGCAAACCTTCGCGACGCTCGACAGCGCCGCCGCCGTCGATGCCTTTTTTGCCGAGGAATTCTCAGACTTCGCCGCAATGGTGCCCGACGTCGGCGAGCAGTTCTTGGCAAACCCCACCGGTCGGCTTGGCACCATGCGTGCAACGGGGTGGAGCTATCGGGACCAAGCGGTCATCGTGGGCGACGCAGCCCACGCAATCGTGCCGTTTCATGGGCAAGGGATGAACGCCGCGCTCGAGTCGGTTCGCTCCCTCGCCCGCCACATGGAGGCTTCGCCGGGCGACCGCGCAGCAGCGTTTGTCGACTACGAAGCTGATCGCAAGCCCAACGTCGACGCGATTGCAGAGATGGCACTGCAGAACTATCTCGAAATGCGCTCGGGCGTCACCGACGATTCCTATCTCGCGAAACGAGCCCTGGCCCTCGAACTTGAACAACGCCACCCCGACCATCTGCGTCCCCGCTACAACATGGTGATGTTCTCGACCATGCCCTACGCCGAAGCCCGCGACCGTGCGAGTGTCCAGGCTGATCTGATCAGCCGTGCGATCGCCGACCCAACGCTCGACATCGATGCCCTCGTCACGGCGCTGCCCGAACTACCTGAACCCGATCCGCTCGACGACCCGAAAGCCCTGAGCATTCCATGAGCCTGTCCTTCGAGAACGACGACGATTTCACCTACAACAGTTATCTGAAAATCGGCGAGCTGTTGTTGCTCCAGCAATGTGTATCGGTCGATGAAGACACCAACGGCCCCGAACACGACGAAACCCTCTTCATCATCATCCACCAGGTATATGAGTTGTGGTTCAAACAGCTTCTGCACGAACTCGACCACATCGTGAGGCTGCTCAACAATCACAAGGTCGGCGCAGCGCGCCATCACCTCAAACGGGTCTTGAAGATTTTGAAGACGCTCGTCGGGCAGGTCGACGTCCTCGAAACAATGACTCCGGTCGAGTTCGCGAGCTTTCGTAGCTTCCTCGCCAACGCGAGCGGCTTCCAATCGGCACAGTTTCGTGAACTCGAATTCCTGCTCGGAGTCAAAGACCGGATCCAACTCGACTGGTTCACCGGCGAGGAAGGTGAACGGCTCGCTAAACGCTACGAGGCCGCAACGCTATGGGACGCGTTCGTGGGACTTCTCGTGAGCGGCGGCTTCGATGTGCCGACCGAAGTGCTCGAACGCGACGTGCGTGAGCCGATCGTGGAGAACACTGCGTTGCAGGCGCTCATTGTTGAGCGCTACAGCGACGATGGGTTTGCTGGGTTGTGTGAAACCCTGACCGATCTCGACGAGGGCATCCAAGAGTGGCGCTATCGCCACGTCATGATGGTTCGCCGAACAATAGGCACCAAGCAGGGAACCGGTGGCTCCGACGGCGCCTCGTACCTCGCAACGACGCTGTTCAAACCTGCATTTCCCGACCTCTGGGCCATACGCACGGCCTTCTAGCAAAGCGGTACCCTAGGGTCATGTCGTCACGTGGTTCTGGGTCCTCGGGCCGATCGTCAAGGTCGAGCAATTCGAGTGGACCCCGGCGAGGCTCTAGCTCGTCTGGAAATCGATCGAGTAGTGGTCGACCGTCGGGCAACCGCGGTGGATCTTCGAAGGGTCGCCCGAGTAAGGGGCGCTCATCGAGCAAGGGTCGCCCATCGGACAGGGGTGGACCGCCCCGCACGTCCACCAAGGGAGCGCACGCTGCCCGACGAGACGATCGACCCAAGGCGCCAACGCGCGCTGAGCGCTCCGGCTGGGGGAGCGTTGCAAAGCACGGTGCGGTGGGCGCCACCATTGGTCAGCGACGCGACGAAGAGGAATGGACCGAGCCGTTCACTCCCGACGAGAAGCGCAAGTACGAAAAACGCCAAGCCAAACGAGCCGAAGCAGAGGCACGTAACGAAGACTTGCGTGAACAAGCGCGCCAAGCAATCGACCGGAGCGGATTGCCCGAGCCGATATCGACAACGCATGGCAAAAAGACCACCGTCGAACGCCGCCCACTTCCGTCTCGTCCGCCGCACCCGCTCGATGTTCCCAAGGAAATGCGGCGGATCTCCGGCAAGGAAAAGGGCGACAAGGCCTGGAAGCTCTACAAGCGCGCCGGTCGAGAATTCGAGAATGGCGAATTCGTAGACGCCCGCCGAACAATGAAGCCGTTGGCCGAGGCATACCCCGACATCGCCGACGTCCAAGAACTCTGGGGCCTCAGCTTGTATCGGCGCGCCGAATGGGAGGACGCCATCGAGGCACTCGAGACGTTCCGTCGACTCTCGGGCACTGCCGAGCAGAACCCGGTTCTTATGGATTGTCACCGTGCGCTCGGCCAATGGGCCGACGTCGAAGAGTTGTGGGCCGAGCTTGGTGAGCATTCGCCATCGGGGGATCTCATCAACGAAGGTCGCATCGTGATGGCGGGCGCACAAGCCGATCAAGGCTTTATCGATAGCGGAGTTCGAACCCTCGAGAAGGGTTGGAAGATTCCGAATCAGCCCCAAGAACGCCACCTGCGCCGGGCATACGTTCTGGCCGATCTGCTTGAGCGCGACGGCAAGATACCCAAGAGTCGCAAACTCTTCGGGTGGATTGCGGCAAAGGCGCCGGACTACGGCGATGCCGCCGAACGCGCAGCGCCCTAAATATTTCAATAATTCTCTTGTATCAACTCACCATATGGCCGAAGTCACAGGCTATGGTCACGCACGTGGGTCGACATTTGTTGGCAAAAATGTCGCTGCGGAAGACCCCCCAACAAGAGAGAGAAACATGACAGACCTAGCCGATTCACCGGCTGTACCCGAGGTTGATCGTGTTGTAATCCGTTTCGCTGGCGATTCTGGCGACGGCATGCAGCTAACCGGCGATCGCTTCACCAGCGCAAGTGCGCTCTTCGGAAACGACTTGGCCACGTTGCCAGAATTTCCCGCAGAGATTCGAGCGCCGCAGGGCACCCTCGCAGGCGTCTCCGCCTTCCAGGTGCAGATCAGCTCCCAGCCCGTTTCGACTCCAGGTGACGAGCCCACCGTGCTCGTGGCCATGAACCCTGCTGCGTTGGCCTCGGACCTGAATCGTCTCGCTGGAGGCGGCACCATCATCGTGAACGAGGATGCCTTCGAAGAGCGCAACCTCGAAAAGGCCGGCTACGTCGACAATCCTCTCGAGGACGGCTCGCTCGACGGCTACACCTTGATCAATGTGCCAATGTCGAAGCTCACCAAAGAGGTGTGTGCCGAGCTCGGGGTGAAGCCCCGCGACGCTGAGCGCTCGAAGAACTTCTTCGCCCTCGGCCTCGTCTCGTGGATGTACACCCGCCCAACCGAGCCGACGCTCGAGTGGATTACCCAGAAGTTCGCTGGCAAAGACAATGTGATCGCCGCGAACACCGCAGCGTTCAAGGCCGGCCACGCCTACGGCGAAACAGCCGAGCTCGGGAGCCATGTCGTTGCGGTTGCACCGGCGAAGCTCGAACCGGGGACCTATACCAACGTCAACGGGAACACCGCCTTGTCGTGGGGCCTCGTTGCTGCCTCGCAGCAATCTGGTCTGCCGATCTTCCTTGGCTCGTACCCAATCACTCCAGCGTCCGACATCTTGCATGAGCTGGCGAAACACAAGAACTTCGGTGTTCGAACCTTCCAAGCCGAAGACGAGATTGCCGCGGTTGCATCGGCCATCGGTGCGGCCTACGGCGGCCACATGGGCGTCACGACCACGTCGGGCCCTGGCGTTGCGCTAAAGGGCGAGGCCATTGGGTTGGCCGTCATTCTCGAATTGCCGCTGGTGGTCGTCGACATCCAGCGCGGTGGCCCATCGACTGGCCTGCCGACAAAGACCGAAGCGTCCGATCTTCTCATGGCGCTCTATGGCCGTCATGGCGAGTCGCCCATGCCGGTGGTAGCGGCGTACAGCCCGAGCCAGTGTTTCGATGCCGCGATCGAAGCGAGCCGCATTGCGCTCGAATACATGACGCCGGTCATGTTGCTCTCCGACGGCTATCTGGCAAACGGATCCGAACCATGGAAGCTTCCCGACGTGGAGACGCTTCCCGAGATCAACGTTTCGTTCGCTACCGAGATGAACGGAACCAACGACGATGGTGAACCCATCTTCTTGCCGTTCCTGCGTGATGAAAAGCTTGTCCGACCGTGGGCAGTTCCGGGAACGGACGGCCTCATGCATCGCGTGGGCGGGCTCGAAAAGGCCGATGGAACGGGCAACGTCTCCTACGACCCCGCCAACCATCAAAAGATGACCGACCTGCGTCAACAGCGTATTGCTCGGATCGCCGACGATCTTCCGCCGGTTGCGGTGGACGGCGACGAAGATGCCGACGTTGTCGTTGTTGGTTGGGGATCCACGTGGGGCGCAATTACGGGCGCCATGCGCCGCTTGCGGGCAAACGGGCACAAGGTGGCTCACGTCCACCTCGTTCACCTCAATCCGTTCCCCTCCAATCTCGGCGAGGTTCTCAAACGTTATGACCATGTGCTTGTCCCCGAACTGAATATGGGACAACTCGTGAAGGTGCTTCGATCGGATTTCCTGGTCGACGCACAATCAATAACAAAGGTGATGGGTCAACCATTCACCGCAGGTGAGTTGGAGCGAGAGATTCTCGTCCGAACCGGGATGGAGGCCTGATATGGCGAATGCACCCGTAACTGTGAAGAAGGACTGGGCGACCGATCAAGAGGTCCGCTGGTGTCCAGGTTGTGGTGACTACTCAATTCTGACGGCTGTGCAGATGCTCATGCCTGAATTGGACGTACGCCGCGAAGACACCGTCTTTATCTCCGGGATTGGCTGCGCTGCCAGGTTCCCGTACTACATGAACACCTACGGGATGCACTCCATCCACGGGCGTTCACCAGCGTTCTCGACCGGACTTGCGATGGCTCGACCCGATCTCGACGTCTGGGTCATCGGTGGCGACGGGGACATGTTGTCGATCGGTGGAAATCACCTGATCCATGCCCTTCGACGCAACGTCAACGTGAACATCTTGTTGTTCAACAACATGATCTACGGCCTCACCAAGGGTCAGTACTCGCCAACCTCAGAAGTCGGCAAGGTCACCAAGTCCTCGCCGTACGGTTCGCTCGATCAGCCGTTCAACGCGGTCAGCCTCGCGCTTGGCGCCGAGGCATCATTCGTGGCTCGAACCCACGACATGGACCGCAAGCACATGCAAGAGATGTTCCGTCGGGCGCACGCCCATGAAGGCGCTTCTCTTGTCGAGGTATTCCAGAACTGCAACGTGTTCAACGATGGCCAGTTCGATGCGGTCACCAAGCGCGCCAACCGAGATGCGATGCTGATCAATCTGACCGACGGCGAACCAATCCGATTCGGTGCAGAGAACGAGCGGGGAGTCATGATCGACTCCAACGGCAGCGCCGCGATTGTCGAAGTTGCCGACGTTGGAGAAGACGCGTTGGTCGTCCATGACGAGAAGCGCCCAGACCCCGCTGTTGCGTTTGCCTTGTCTCGATTGGCCTCCGCACCGTATTCACCGACCCCAATAGGGGTATTTCGATCGGTTGACAGAATCGAGTACGCCCGGGGTACCACTAGCCAACTCGCCGAGGCCCAGGAGAAGAAGGGTCCCGGAAATTTGGCGTCGCTACTACGTTCGAACCCCACCTGGGACGTCGAATAGGAACCTCGAATCGGACTATCCGTCGTCATCTGTTCGAAACATCTCACCAAACGTGGGGACATCGCGCTAACAGGTGCGCGCCCGAATTCAATAGAATGCACGTGTGAGTAACTTGCATCTTCCGCGCTGGACGGGGCGCGTCATCGTTGCGCTGATTGCTATCGCCGCGTTGCTCATTATCTTCCGTCTCGGAAGTCAGGCATCTGCTGGGGTTGCGCTCAACGATCCGGTCGTGTGGGTCGAGGATGGCCGCAACGGCCGACTGCTCCAGATCAACGGCAGCACTCGCGAGATCACCGCCCAGGTCGAGGTCGGCGAGGACGGAGATTCCCTCGTTGCGTTGCCTCAAGGGCGCGACGCCGTATTTCTTAATCGCACAACCGGCGTTGTCGGAGTCGTGGGTGCCGTGTCGCTCGCGGTCGACGAAGAGAACACCGAACCGGGCGATGCTGGTGTTGTTGGCGATCAGCTTGAGCTGCTCGCAAACCATGCTGATGAAGAGTGGACCGACGGCTACATCATCGACACCGACCGAATCTTGGTCGTCGAGCCGGGCCGTCCGCAGTCGCTCAGTATTCCAATTCCGGCTGGCCAAGGCCTTGGGGACACCGTCGTCAACGCCGAGGGTCGCCTGCTGGCGGTAACTGGCGACGCAGCCCAGGTTACGATCTCGACAGACAACGGGCTGGAGAGTCTTGTTGCGCTGCCCCCGCTCATCGACCAGTCCGCTTCCGCCCCCGGCCTCGTCCGTGCGGGCGACTCCATCTACCTGGTGGATTCGCGTCGTCGGGTCATCAACGAAGTTTTCGACGGCGAACTCGGGCCAGATAGCGCCGTATGCGGATCACCTAATGAGGTGCAGATCACTGGAAACGTGCTTACCGCGAGCGATGGTGCACACCGAATCCTCGTACATGACTCAAACGAAGGCACGTTGAGCGTCACCGAGCCTGCGGCGAGCAACTGCGTGGTGATCGAGCTGGACGAGACCGGAGAGAACTGGGGTGCTCCGGTAGCTGTCGACTCGACGGCGTATCTGCCGAACTTTGACACTGGCGAAATTGTGGTTGTCGATCTCGAAGATCGTGTCGTCACCGACAACTTTCGCTTCCGTCCCGCTACCGGCCAAGCGTTCGAGCTAGAGGTCTTCAATGGAACGGTCTGGGCAAACGAGCCTGACGGTTTCCGTGCAGCGGTTGTCACCGGCAACGAACTCGAACCAATCTCGAAGCTCGGCGACGTGTTTATCGGCGGTGTGCCAGCCGATGGGGCTGATGGTGCCGCAACGTTAGTAGGCGGCACCGATGACGAAGGGCCTCGTGTTTTTGATGAGGACGGCGCGATCTTCGGTGTTACCGGCGGCGAAGGTGATGCGCTCGACGGATTTGGCCTTCCCGGTGGGCGTCAGGTCGAACCCAATGAACAGCCAGACCAAGAATCCCTAGAAGAACCAGATCCAGCACCAGAGGGGGCCGTGGAGCCGGCCACCGATCCAGAACCGCCGCCGATCGCGGCGGACGAGCCGCTGGAACCAGCCCAGCCGGTTGATCAGATCGTGCCGCCAGAGCCGGTGGCGGATCCAGAGCCCGACGCCCCGATCGTCGAGGAACAGGTCTCTGATGAGCCCACGACGACCGAAGATATTCTCGAGCCTGTCGACGTTCCTGTCGATCTTCCCGACGATCTTCCCGACGAGCCCATCGTCGTACCAATCGAGGGGGCAGAGGAGCAGGTCGTTAGTAGGCGGCACCGATGACGAAGGGCCTCGTGTTTTTGATGAGGACGGCGCGATCTTCGGTGTTACCGGCGGCGAAGGTGATGCGCTCGACGGATTTGGCCTTCCCGGTGGGCGTCAGGTCGAACCCAATGAACAGCCAGACCAAGAATCCCTAGAAGAACCAGATCCAGCACCAGAGGGGGCCGTGGAGCCGGCCACCGATCCAGAACCGCCGCCGATCGCGGCGGACGAGCCGCTGGAACCAGCCCAGCCGGTTGATCAGATCGTGCCGCCAGAGCCGGTGGCGGATCCAGAGCCCGACGCCCCGATCGTCGAGGAACAGGTCTCTGATGAGCCCACGACGACCGAAGATATTCTCGAGCCTGTCGACGTTCCTGTCGATCTTCCCGACGATCTTCCCGACGAGCCCATCGTCGTACCAATCGAGGGGGCAGAGGAGCAGGTCGAGCCACCAGCCGATGAGCTGATAGCGAACTTTGAGTTCTCTTCGGACACGATCAATGTCGGCGAAGAGGTGCGTCTTGTCGATGACTCCTCGGGCACCCCAACGTCATGGAACTGGGACTTCGACGACGGTACGGGCGCCGCTGGGCCCGAGGTCACAAAGATCTGGGATCGCGAAGGCATCTTCACCGTCACGTTGTTCGTTGCCGACGCCCAGGGTGCTCTTGCACAGCAGACGCACCAGTTCACCGTGATTGCTGAGGACGTGTTGCGTGTGCCGAGCGCCGGCTTCACGCTGACCGGCGACACGGTCGAGGTCGGCGAGACAATCGGCTTTTCCAACAACTCCACAGGCAACCCCGACTCGCTCTTTTGGGAATTCGGAGACGGAAGCACGGCCTCTGGCGCCAACGTGAACCACGCCTATTCAGAGCCTGGCGTCTACACCGTCACTCTCACCGCAAGCAATGAGGCTGGCCCGAATTCGGTCAGCGCACAGATCACGGTCATCGATTCTGTCGAGCCTCCTGTGGCTTCTATTGCCCAATTCCCCGGCGTTGTTGAAGCCGGGCAGAGCATCACGTTGAGGAGTACCTCCAGCAACTCGCCCACCACCACGTCGTGGAACTTCGACGACGGTACAACGGGCATTGGCGAACAGGTTCGCCACTCGTGGGACACACCGGGGACCTACCGCATTCGACTGTCGGTTTCGAACTCGGCTGGAAGCAGCGAAGCCTTTGCCGACATCGTGGTCGAGACCCCTATCACGCCGCCGATCGCCCGCTTTAGCCAGTCTTCGCTAACAGCCATCGAGGGCGAAGACATCCTGTTCAGCAGCACATCAACAAACAACCCGACGACGCTCACGTGGACCTTTGACGACGGAACAAACGCGACGGGAGCCAATGTCTCGCACAGCTGGCCGACCGCTGGCACCTACCTGGTCACGCTCACTGCCACCAACGCGGCCGGTTCTGATTCGATCTCGAAACAGGTCACGATCGATCCCGTACCGATCGATCCGCCGACGGCAGCGTTCACGGCATCGGCCCTGACGGTGCCGGTGAACCAACTCGTATCGTTCACCGATACCTCGACAGGAACGCCGACCCTATGGAGCTGGAATTTCGATGACGGCGGAGCACTAGGCGCAGTACAAAACCCGACGCGGGCCTTTGCTGCCCCCGGCACCTACACGGTGACCCTGACGGCCAGTAACCCCGGAGGCTCCGACTCGACCAGTCGCACGATTA
>CAZMYN010000071.1:0-14555 GCA_964570495.1 uncultured Acidimicrobiales bacterium
ACCCGGAACCTGCGGATTAAGAGTCCGATGCTCTGCCAATTGAGCTAGAGGCGCTAGTTGTGTCTGTTGAGCGTACCGAACCCCGGAGGGAGAGGCACACTTTGTCGAGCGGGTGGCTGACGGGATTTGAACCCGCGACCGCCGCGACCACAACGCGGTGCTCTACCTAACTGAGCTACAGCCACCATGTTCCAAAGCAAGCTTTGAAAGCGGCTCTCACTATAGAGCCTTGGCCGGGCGCTGGCGACGTTGCGCAGTTCGGTTATGCAGCGCGGTCGGCTTCGCCTTCGCCACGCATGCCGAGGCCCTGCGTCGAAACCGGCATGCCCAGCAGGTAACCCTGCGCGTGGGTAACGCCCGCATCACGAACTGCGCTGAGCTGTTCGAGCGTCTCGATGCCCTCGGCAATCACCATCATGTCGATCTCGCGACACGCCAACGACAGGCCACGAAGCATCGCCAGACCACGAGGCGTGTCGAGGCGATGGGTGAACGACGTATCGATCTTCACCGCATGAAGCGGCAACGTAAGCAAATACTCAAACGTCGACGAGCCTGTGCCGAAGTCGTCGATCGCGAAGCGCACACCATCATTGCTCAGCGTCTCGATTGCTTCGCGGGCATTGTCCACGCGGTCGATCAGGAACGTTTCGGTGAGCTCGATCAACAGCAGGTTCGCATCGAGCCCATGGAAATCGAGCGACGCTCGTACCATGTCGACGAAGTCCCGGCGTCCAACCTGGAGCGCCGACACGTTCACGTTGATCGAGATCGGGTCTTCGTTGAGCTCGCGGGTTTCGTTGACCGCGGCAGCCGAACGAATCGACTCGGTAACAATCCACTCACCGAGCTCGCGAATCAACCCGCTCTGCTCGGCGATTTGAATCATGACCGACGGATCGATTCGACCCTGAAGTGGATGATCCCAACGCAGCAACGACTCGGCCGAAACCGGGTTCTCTAGATCGCTGATCGAATAGATTGGCTGGAAGGCAATATCTAGGCCGCCCTGGGTGATGGCCCGACGAAGATCGCGGCGCAGCGCCAGCGGCGAAATGCCCTGCGACTGATCGGGCGTCTCATAGGCAACGGCTTGGTTGCGGCCAGCACGCTTTGCCTCGTACATGGCATGGTCGGCCTGCTGCAAGATTCCGTGCATGGTCGAGTTCTCGGTCGACACCGCCACGCCAACACTTCCGCTCAGCTCGATCTGGGTATCAGCGATCGAGAATGGCGTACGCAGCACCGGCAAGATTCGATGCGCCAGCTCCATGGCGTGGTCGTAGTCCTGCACCTGTCGTGCAACGACCACAAACTCATCGCCGCCGAGGCGAGCAACCGTGTCGACATCTCGGCTGACCTCTTGAAGACGGCGGCCAACTTCGGCAATCACATCGTCGCCGGCACCATGGCCGAGCGAATCGTTGACCTGCTTGAAGCCGTCGAGGTCGCACAAAAGAACAGCGAACTCAGGGCGGCGAGGGTCGTCGAGCAGTTCAGCAATGGTGAGCTCAAGGCCACGACGATTGACCGCGCCGGTCATTGGGTCGGTGAGCGCCTCTGTTTCGAGCTGGCTCGAGCGTTCGACTTCTTCGGAGATGTCCTCGGCGGACCCAACATATTCAGGGCGGCCGTGCAGGCCCGGGTAGCTGCGCACACGAAGCCGGATCGTGCGTTCTTCGCCGCCGACCGTGTGATGCAGCTCGACGACACAGTCGTCGTTCGATCCCTTGAGCCGGCGCATGACCGCTGCGTCGAGGCGTTCGCCATCGGTCGTTGTCATGTCGCCAAAGTCGGCCTGATCGACGAGCTCGCGTCCAAAGATCTCGTCGAGCTTGGAGTTCTTGTAGAGCAGTCGACCGCGAGATGAAATGCGGAAGATGCCCTGGGGGACCGTCTCGGTGATCGAGTGCAGGCGGCTGCGGTGCTCGTCTGAGCGTTGCACCCGCGGGTTGTTCGTCGCATCGACGAACACGAAGTTCGTTTGTTCGCCGTTGGCGATGAGCGTGGCCTGGAACCAACGGTCGGGCTCGTCCTCCACACGGTTGTTGGAGAGGCGCACAACGCACGACGACGCGCCGAGCGCAGATGAATCAACCCAGCAATCGAGCAGGTCGACCGCCGAGTCTGGATGTACCAACGACGCAAGCCGGTGTTCTTTGTTCGCGTCGGGAACGATCCCTGAATCGGCAGCGAACTGGTCATCGAGCGACAGGATTTGGGTCTGGGAATCGCAGGTGCCCCGGTAGATGGTGACGCCAGAGGAATCGGTGCCTTCGACCTGTTCGCCGATTCCGGCGTCGGGGTGAAGCAACATCAACAAATAGGGGGTACCGACAAGGCTGATGACCGTCAGCTGGTGAGGATGACCGAACAAAACCACCGGAATGCGGTTCATGCCGTCGAGGCGAGCCGAGCGAGCAGCTTGGATCACCGCAGCGTGGGTGGCACGTCCAAAGCCCCGAAGCAGGGGAGCCTCTTCGAAGTTGGCCAAGAGCGCATTTATTGACCCGCTAGGCACCCGATCGAATAGTGGCTCTTCAATGATCGCCACTTGAGTTTCCGGATGTGCGCGCAGAAAGTCTTCGACTTCGGTTGGTAACACCCGTTGGTGTGTGCCATCGCTCACAGGTAAAGAGTCGGCATTTCCAGGCGCTTTTCTCAGAGTCAAACGGCCTATGAGTGATGCCCCAAAAGCGGTGCCCCCGGCAGGACTCGAACCTGCAGTCGACGGGATAGAAGCCCGTTGCCTTATCCAGTTTGGCCACGGGGGCGCTTCGTCGAGGATACCGCTCAGCTGGTGGGGTTTGGTTTACGTCGGATCCAACGCGATGCCCGGCCGAGGAGTGGCGTGAGGGCAAGAGCCGAGATCGGGGCATGCCAGAGGTATCCCTGCCCGAACGGCACCTCAAGCTCACGCAAAATGTCGGCTTGGCGTTGGCGTTCTACGCCCTCGGCAATCGGCACGCGCTTCTCGGTGTTGACGATGTCGAGGATTGCCTTCAAGCGGGCTTGAGCTCGCTCATCGACGTCGATCTCCGAGACGAACGATCGATCGATCTTGACCGTATCGCTAGGGATCTGAAGCAATCGATCGACGTTCGACCCTTCGATGCCGAAATCGTCGATCGCCACTTTGATGCCGCGCTCGCGCAGCAGGTTGAGCGAGTGCACCAGGTCGTCTTCGTGTGCATGCAACCGATGCTCGGTCACCTCGATCTGCAACATCGACGCTGGCACCCGATGCTGGCGCAGCGTGTCGAAGATCTGGCGGGTGCTGTCGGAGTCGGACACGTGGTCGGGCTTCAGGTTGAACGACAGCGTGAAGCGCTCGTCGACGATGCCGTGGGCCAGCCAATCGCTGAGCTGGGTGATCGAGCGGGTGAGGATTTCGAGGTCGAACTTGTCGAACTCGCCCTGCTCGGTTCCCGGCGGAAGGAACGACGACGGATCGAGCATGCCCAAGACCGGATGCATGTAGCGAGCCAACACCTCGACCCCGACGATCGAACCGTCGCCGATCTCGACGACCGGCTGATACACCAGCCTGATCTGTTCGGGTCGGATCTCGTTCTCCGCATTTGACCCGTGTGCGGCTTGTCGGAGGCCGCGGCGGCGCTCCTTCTCTCGGTACATGGCCAAATCGGCGCTCTTGAGGATCGAGTCGGGTGTATCGGTGATCTTCGCGATCGCCATGCCTACCGAGCCGCTCACCCGTTGCTGGTTGCCGTTTACGACCACGGTCGAGTCGAGGGCCCGCTCGACCGCGCCCGCAAGTTGGCGTGCCGCTGTCGGGCCGCTGCGCGACAGCACACAGAACTCGTCACCACCAAAGCGCGCAATCAGATCGCTCGGCCCGCATGCCGACGCCAACCGTTCAGCAACGAACTTCAACACGATGTCGCCGCCTTCATGGCCTTGGGAGTCGTTGATGCCCTTGAAGTCGTCGATGTCGCAAAACAACAGCGCCACCGGCTCGCGGTTGTCGAGAGCGGTAGTGAGCTCCTCGACGAGGCGGCCGCGGTTGCCGAGGCCGGTCAACGGGTCGTGGCTCGCGCGATGCTGAAGCGTCGCGGCTGACTGAGACCGCAGATTCTCCTCGGTATCGAAACGTTTATCGATCGATGTCAGCGAGCGACTGAGAATTCCGACCTCGTCGTCGCGTTCGTCATTGAGCGGCTCGCTCAGCCGTTCACGGCTCAGCTGTTCGGCCGCGGCGGTGAGGCGCTTGAGGCGTCGTCGCAGAAGCGCCACCGGTACCAGCAACAGTGCACCAACGAGAACGAACGCTGGTATAAGCCAGAAGGGGACGGTGTTGATGCCCGTGTCGGCCACATCGGTCGTGGCGATCACGACCCACTCGACGCCGGGAACGCGCTGCATCGACGCGGTTGCCTCGCGTCCGTTGATTGTCTGGTTCGGACTCTCGTAGGTGCCGTCGCCGTCGAGAACCCGATCGATCAGCGTCGACGTGACGCGGTCGGGTTGGCCAACGGGCTCGTTGTCGCCATGGCGTGTCGGGGTGAAGATGACCGGGTCGCCCGCTGACGTCCGTACAGCCAGCAGCGCCTCGGTGCTCTCGCCGCTTTGCGCGCTCGCGACGGCGTCGATGACCCCCGCAGCGTCATACGCTCCGACCAAGATGCGTGACGGCGTCTCGCCAGCTGTCGAGTTCTCATTTGGTCTCGACGCGATCGGGGTGCCGATCAGCACGCTTACCCGATCGTTCGTCAGACGCGTGCTTCCAAACGCGGTGGCCGTCGCCGACCGATCGAGCATGTCGCGGGGTGCACTCAGCGCAGATCCGCTGCTCGGGGAGTCGAGAATCTCGGCGGCTACGAACCCAGCGTCTCTCAGGCTTTCGATGATGACCGAGTCCTCGGCCTCTGAGTCGGCCGCGACTTCAAGCAACTGGCTCGCCGCAGTGAATTCGCCCTCGATGAGCAACGCCAAGGGTGCAGTAATCCCGCGGACAGATTCAGCGCTTCGATCCTGAGCGTCTTGTGCCAGACCGTTGAGCACCCACACCGTCAATACGATGAGCGCGAGAATCGCCAGCGCAATGGCAATGGCCAGGCGGCGTCCGACAGTAAGTCGCACGGATTCCTACTTCTTCGAAGACTTGAGCTGGTCGTAAATGCGTTTGCAGTCCGGGCAGACGGGGAAATCGTCGGGTTTGCGAGTCGGCACCCACTTCTTGCCGCAAATCGCTGTCACGGCGTTCCCGGTGACGGCACTCTCGGTGATCTGGTTCTTGCGAACGTAGTGGGCAAACTTGTCGTGGTCGCCGCCGTCGGTGACTTCTGGACGCGTCAGCGTGTCGAGGTCGGTATCCGAGGCGCTCGCGCGGGTCACGAAATTCGGCAGAGCAGGCATGACTCGATGGTACGTCTCTACAACCCCAAGGGGGTAGTCAGACTCGCGATACCCCGATGGTGCCGAGGCGAGCAGCGAGCTCGGAAACGACCTCGTCGAGCTCTTCGGAGTGATCGACAACACGGTCGGCAAGGCCGGCAGTGGGCTCGACGAACTCATCGTGCATTGGCTTCACCGAGGTCTCGAACTGGTCGTGCACACTCGACTCGGAGCGTCCCCGCTCGACCATGTCGCGTTCGAGACGCCGGGCGAAACGAACATCCTCGGGGCAGGTCCGAAAGATCGTGTAATCGAATCGTTCGACGAGCTCAGGGAACGCGAACAGCAAAATGCCCTCAGCGATCACAATCTCCGAAGCCGGAAGAATGTGGAGATCGTCGAGGCGACGATGGGCGCTGAAGTCATAGACCGGCATTGCAATGTCGAGACCGTTGGCCAGACCATCGAGGTGGTGGCCAAACATCTCCGAGTCGAGCGAGTCGGGGTGATCGAAGTTGACCGCCGCCCGTTCGTCGAGCGACAGATGGCGCAGGTCCTTGTAATACGCGTCGAAAGGGAGCAGCGACACCCGATCAGAACCAAGCGTTGTTTTGAGCTCGTGAGTCAAGCGGGTCTTGCCTGAGCCGCTCCCGCCAGAAATGCCAATAAGGAGAGGTTTCATTGGTCCCGACAGTACCTGGCGGTGGGCCCTGTGTAGGTGCTGGCATCAAAAAAGATGTGGTCAAACGACGTGACGTTGCTCACGTTTCGTGGTCCCAGGTTCATCGAATAACTGAGGTGCACTAGATTCCTCGGGATGCATGAGGAGCGACACGAACTGCTCGCAGCCGTCGAGGGCGACATTGAACGCCTGATGGCCGAGCACCTAGAGAAGCGCCCGACTTGGTACGCGCACGACCTTGTGTCGTGGGAGGACGGCCGCAGCTTTATCGACGAGCCATGGGACGAGTCGCAGTGCACGATCAGTCCCGAGGTGCGCGAAGCGCTCATTCTCAACCTGCTCACCGAAGACAATCTGCCGTACTACCACTATTCGATAGCGACGCAATTTCCGGAGGATTCAGCGATCGGGCGCTGGACCCGGCGGTGGACCGCCGAAGAAGGCCAGCACGCCATCGTCATTCGCGACTACCTGATGATTTCCCGTAACGCCGATCCGGTGGCGCTCGAGGACGACCGGGTCGCGACGATCTCACGCGGCTGGGACAGCCCGTGGTTCGATCCGATCGACATCTTCGTCTACACCTCCGCCCAGGAGCTCGCGACCCGCGTTTCGCATCGCAACACCGGCGTCAAAGCCGACGACGAGATGGCTTACGAGATCATGAAGCGGATCGCCGCCGACGAGAACTATCACTACATCTTCTACAAGGGCATCGTGACCGCAATGCTCGAGCACGACCCATCAGCGTGCGTGCTTTCGATGCAAAAGGTGTACGAGAACTTCGACATGCCCGGCACGGTGGTACCGAAATTTCGCCGACGGGCGGCGCTTGCGGCGCGCGCCGAGATCTACGACCTGCGCATTCACGCCGAGAAGGTCATCGCTCCTGTTCTGCGTGAGTGGAAGATCGACAAGCTTGAGGGCCTGTCCTCCGAGGCCGACGAGGCACGTTCGGCGTTGATGACAATGCCCGACGAGCTCATTGCACGGGCAGAGCGCCTCGAAGCACGCGCTGCACGAAAGTCGACAGTGGCCACCAGCTAGCAAATGTCGGTTGGCTTGCCCGATCGCGTATAGGGCTTTTGGCTCGGTCTTCTCAAGAAATCGGCGAGGAGCGCCGAAGACTTCGCCATGACATTGGTCCAGCCAGAACAGATTGCTGTGCGCGAGATATCGGCTCAAGAGACTGCTGCCCACGAGGCAGATGTTTCTACGGGCACCAAAATTGCCGCCGGTCTCGTTGCTGGCCTGATGTCGCTCTATCTCATTCTCGTGGTGACACTCGAAGTCATTCAGCTCGTCGGCTAGAGCGGGTTCGGGCCTACCGGTCCGTTACGCAGACGGCCCCGTAAGTAGCGCAATCAGTTCGTCGACGGCCTGATCGGCAATGGCGTACATTTCTTCGTCGGTTCGATCTTGGATCGGGTGCTCGACGAAGACTCGGGCCGCGTCGAAACCGAGCCGTTCGGCTTGCGCTTCGGCAGCGTCAACGAACGGGTTTGACGCCACGAAGACTCCGGGGATTCCGCTGCGCTCTAGCTGTGAGATGTCGTGCACACTGCACGTCGTGCAGCTACCTCAATCGGCTAACGCTTCGATTACCGCATCGCAGGTCGTGGTGATCTCGTGGCGCAGGTCTGCGGGCGCGGGCTTGGCGAACGTTGGCTTCTTGTAGCGAACGACTTTCGCGTCGAGCTCCTGGAGGCGGTTCTGCACCTGATCGAGGAACACATTGCCGCGGGGCTTGGAAATGTCGAGGAGCGCAATGGTGAGGCCCGATAGTGATTCGGGACGGGCAAGGCGCTCACGCTGCTGGGGCGTGGTCTCGTCGGTCGGGTCGAGAACGGTCAGGCCGGTCATTTCACGATCTCCTTCGTTACGGGGACACTACCCATCTCGCCGCTTACCCATCCACCAAACACCGAGCTGAACAGCCCGGCCTCGCCGCCAGCGTGAACGATCAGGATGCCGCCCTCGCGGAACTTGGGAAGCGTTGAGCCCTCGAGGCCCATGCCGGTGGGAATGCCCTCGCCGATGTTGTCGACGCCTCGCAGAATCGTGTCGACCTCGATGTCGAGGTGGCTGCGGAGCTCGGTTTCGAATTGGGCCTTGTCCCAGCCGGCGTCGCGGAATCGGGCCATGTGCTCGGGCGCAATCGCGAGGATCGTGTCCATGCCGATGATGCGGGGATGGACGTTGGCGAGCATGACCTGGGCCATCGATGCGGTGAGCGACTCGGCGCTGCGGCTCATCTGATCGAAGATGATTCGGGGCGCTTCTCCCGTGAATGCGGTGACCGTGTTCGCGGCGGCGTCGAAACCCATCGACTCGGCGAGGCTCGGCCACGGAGAGCCGAGCTCATCTTCGGCGAAGCACATCCCGAGCTTGCCGGGCTGACCTTGCGTCGAGCGGTCGATTTCGCCCGGGCGGCCGCCGCCGATGTTTCGCACGCTCAACTGGACTGCGCGCCCGATCGTCGCGTTTGGGCGGTTGCCCTGGCCGAACACGTTCATGCCCGAGTTCATGTCGAGCTCGCGGCTGATCGGGCCGTTGACGACGAGGATTGGCCCGACACCCATGGTCGTGGCGAGCACGCCGTGCATGTTGAACTCGTCGTTGCAGACGGCCTCAAGGCCAGCGAGCACAACGGGGAAGTAGTCGGGCTTGGCCCCGGCCATCACCGCGTTGATCGCCACCTTCTCGACCGACGCCTCGACAAGGTTGGGCGGCACGATAGCCACGATGTCGTCAGGCGCTCGGCTGGTGCCAGCGAGCATTCGTTCGACACGTTCGGGCGTTGGCGGCACGAGCGGTAAGCCGTCGCTCCAGCCCCGGTCGTACATTGCCTCGAACGGATCTTCGAGCTCGGCGAAATCGATTCGTCGACTGCTTGTGGCTGAGTTGCCGAAGGCCGCTGCGAGCGAGTCGGCTATGTCGGGGTCGACGTTCTTTGCGCCACAGCCCGGCCGCATGACGGGTAGGTCGGCACCGAGGTTGGCCGCTCCGGTCAGGGCTTCCCAGTTCTCGCGGTGCCACCCAAAGGTTCGGTCGACCTCGGCGTCATCGTTCATTTTGATGAGCGTCGGCACGGTCTCGATGTCGGCGCGCCACGACCGTTCGAGTGATTCGTCGTAGATGATCGTCGCCCCGTTGGTTTCGAGCTTTGGGAAGTCGACATCCTGGGAAACAACCTCGGAGAGCACGCCAGCGTCGATCAGCTGCTGGAGAACAGGCAAGACCATGACACAGGTTTCGCAGTCCTGTTTCACAAACGCAACGATCTTCTCCACCCAAACCCCCTCTGCTGCAGCCTGTCACAGTCGATCGCTAAGTTCCTCTTTGCATTCTTCGAAGGATTCTGTTCGCTGAGCGGTCATGAGGCTTCGAAGAACGCCGCTTCCCCCTAATCGGTCACCTAGATAAGGGAGCGCGGCATGCGCACACAACAGTTTTCTGAGTTCTAGCCATCGTGCAGCAGCGGCTCTATGGAAGATCGATGGATTCCCCCACGCGCTCCTCGAAATCACGATCGCGGAGCACCGCAGCGTTGCCATGCCTGGCGTGAAAGTGCACCGAACACGCCAGTACTCACTCGAAGTCTGATGCTGCCTGAGCGATGGTGTTCTTCGAAGGATTCTGTTCACTGAGCAAACAAAATCCTTCGAAGAATGAGCGAGCGAGCTAGTCAGCTAGTTGTCGAGCTCTTTGAGGGCGTCTTCGATGCCCATGTGGAAGGTGGGGTAGGCAAAGATCATGTGGCGCAAGTCCGCCACGGGGATGGCCGAGTGCACGGCGAGCGACAGAAGGCTCAAGACCTCGCCGCCATGGGGGCCAACCGACGTCGCGCCGACGAGCACGTCACGGTCGGCGTCGATCACCAGCTTGTGGAAGCCCTCATTGCCGTTCGAGTGCAGCCAGCCGCGAGCCGTATGGGCTACGAGTTTTTGCACGACCTTGACGTTGATACCGGCCTCGCGAGCCTCCGCTTCGGTCTTGCCTACCTGGCCGACCTCGGGGTCGGTGAAGGTCACGGCCGACAGCGCGTCCATGTTGAGAGGCTTGGTCTCTCGGCCGAGGATGCTGTCGACAGCGATCTTGCCCTGGCGGATACCGAGGTGCGTGAACATGCCTTCGCCCGCAATGTCGCCGACTGCCCACAGTCCGTCCTGGACCTTCATGTCGCCATCAACTTTGAGGAACTTGGAGTCGGCGTCGATGCCGAGGCTTGCAACTCCGAGGTCGTCGAGGAACGTGGCGCGCCCGGTGGCGACCAGCAGCTTCTCCGCAACGACGACCGTCCCGTCGTCGAGTGTGGCGGTGAAGCCCGTTGCATCGTCATGGGTCACGCTCATTGCGAACTGGCCCACGTGCACGTCGATCCCTTCGTTGCGGAACGCCTCGGTGAGGGCCTCGCCGACCTCAGGTTCGTTGTGGGGGAGCAGCGTGTCGGCACCCTCGATGATCGACACCTTGACGCCAAAGCGTGAGACCGCTTGGCCGAGTTCGGCGCCGATTGCGCCGCCGCCAATGACGATCAGCGACTCGGGAAGCGTGTCGTTCTCAATAATTCCGTGGTTGGTCCAGTACGGGGTGTCGGCCAGGCCCTCAATCGGTGGGACCTCAGCCAACGTTCCGGTCGCAACGACGATGCCCTTGCTCGCGACGTACGTATCGCCGTTGACCTCGACGGTGTTCGGGCCCGTAATCACGCCGCGGCCGCGAACGAACGTTCCGCCCTTGCCAACAAAGCGGTCGACGGCGACCTGATCGTTCCAGTTGTCGGTGGCCTGTTCACGAATGCGTGCCGCGACCGGGCCCCAATCGGGCGTCGCGCTCGCCGTGCCAGCAAGCCCTTCGACGCGGCCGACCTCGGCCAACGAGTTGGCGGCGCGAATCATCATCTTTGACGGGATGCACCCCCAATACGGGCACTCGCCGCCTACGAGCGACGCCTCGATCCCGACCACATTGAGGCCAGCTTCACCGAGGTCGCCTCCGACGACCTCTCCAGCGGGCCCAAGCCCAATAACGATTACGTCTGTTTGATGATCGGTCATAGCGCTGTTCCCTGCTTCCACTCGCGGATTCCATCTCGCGAGATAACGATGTTCTTGGAAACTAAACGTAAAGCGAGTTGCCAACAATCCCGGCGCTACGGAATATGAGCAAGGCGGTGGCAGTTGAGCATGCCGTCCAGTCGCTATGCTGGCCGTTACCTGCGGGTGTAGTTCAACGGTAGAACCTCAGATTTCCAATCTGATGATGGGGTTTCGATTACCCCCACCCGCTCAACGTAACAAGCCCGGGTCGCAGACCCGGGCTTGCTTTGTTCTTGGCACGCTGGTCTTGGCACGATGACGACATGCACGACGCCGATGGCGAGTGCGGTGACACCGATCCATGGATCTCCGCCGGAAATCGAGGTGTGACAGTAGTCTTGAAACCCTGTGAATAGCACTCTTGAAACCCTCGAAGACAACAAAGTCAAGTTGTCCGTCGTTATCGACGAAGCCGAGTTCGAACCGAAGCTCGACGCTGCGTACAAGGCACTCTCCAAAGAGGTCCGAATGCCGGGCTTCCGGCCGGGCAAAGTCCCTCGGAAACTGATCGAACAGCAATACGGTCCCGAGCTCGCACGTGAAGAAGCGCTGCGCCAGGCGTTGCCTGAGTTTTACTCCCAGGCCGTCTACGACAACGACGTCGACGTCATCGCTGCACCCGAGATCGACATCACTGGCGGTCAGGCCGACGGCGACGTCAGCTTCGATGCCGTCGTCGAGATCCGTCCGATCATCACCGTGACCGGCCACGACAAGCTCAAGGTCGAGATTCCATCACCAATGGTCACCGACGACGACCTCCAAGATCGAATCGATTCGATCCGCCGCCAGCACGCCGAACTCGGCGCCGTCGAACGTGCAGCCACCGATGACGATCACGTCACGATCGACATCCATGCAACCATCGACGATGAAGCAGTCCCCGGGCTCACGACCACCGACTATGACTACGTCGTTGGCAGCAAAGCCGTCGGGATCGACGAGATCGACGAGAACCTGCGTGGCGCAAGCGCCGGCGACGAGCTCACCTTTTCGGCCGATCACCCCGACGAGACCCAGGAAAGCTCGATCGAGTTCAACCTGACCGTCAAAGAGGTGCAGGAGTCGATTCTTCCCGAGGCCAACGACGAGTTCGCGAACGAAGCGAGCGAGTTCGAGACCATGGACGAGCTCCGCGACGACCTCATGGCCCGCCTCGAAGATGTCAAGCGCGCCCAATCCGTCCAGGCGCTCGACGAAAAGACCGGCGAAGCGTTGGCCGAACTCGTCACCGACGATCTGTCCGACGCGCTGATCGAAGACGAGATCGAGAACCGTGCCCAGGACATGGCCATGCGTCTACAGGCGCAGGGCATTCAACTCGAGCAGTACCTCCAGATGACTGGCACGTCCCCCGAGATGTTCCGTGAACAACTGCGTGAACAGGCAGAAGTCAGTGCCCGGGTCGACCTCGCATTGCGCTCGATTGTTGAATCCGAAGGGATCGAGGTGACCGACGACGACCTCGACGACGAACTTCGGGTCCTCGCAACCCAACTCGACCAGCCGCTCGACAAAATTAGGGAACAATTGGACAGCGCTGGCCGTTTGAAGGCCATACGATCCGACATGCGGATTCGTGCCGCGCTCCAGTGGGTTACAGATCGCGCCGAAATTGTCGATGAGAACGGCAATGAGGTCGATCGTGATCTTCTGGAACATGACCATGACCACGACCACGATCATGAACACGCTGACCACGGGTCAGAGGAAGAGTAACCAAACATGGAGATGCCCTCTATCTACAACGGACTCGGCAACGAGCCTGGTGTCATCGAGAAGCGTCCTGGTGGCGCTGAAGCGCAGGTAGGCCTCTTTTCGAAGCTCCTCCGAGAGAACATCATTTTTCTCGGAACCCAGATCGACAGCATGATCGCCAACATCGTGTGCGCCGAGTTGATCCACCTCGAATCGGAGAACCCCGAGCGCGATATCAACATCTACATCAACTCACCCGGTGGCGATATCAACGCATTGTTCGCCATTTACGACACGATGCAGTACGTCAAGCCCGACATCACCACGATCTGCTTTGGGCAGGCAGCGTCGGCCGCGGCCGTGCTGCTTTCTGCGGGAACTCCCGGCAAGCGCCTGGCGCTCAAGCACAGCCGAATTCTGATCCACCAGCCGTACTCGGGCGCTCAGGGCCAGGTCTCCGATATCGAGATCGCAGCCAACGAGATCAACCGTATGAAGGTGTCGCTCGAGAACGTATTGGCCCTCCACACGGGTCAAACCGCCGAGAAGATCTCCGCCGACACCGACCGAGATTTCGTAATGACCGCCGATGAAGCCAAGGAATATGGAATCATTGATGAGGTCATCGACAACCGAGACACGATCGACACCAGTGGGCCTATTAAGGCAGTCGAATAGTCATCCGACCCATGGTTGGATGATGTAGCCAGGGCCTACAGTCGGAATACGTAACCGAACGGAGTATCAGCGAGTGGCGAAATTTGGTGAAGGGGGAGAGCTTCTCAAGTGCTCCTTCTGCGGGAAATCGCAAAAGCAGGTCAAGAAGCTCATCGCTGGTCCAGGTGTATACATCTGCGACGAGTGCATCGATCTCTGCAACGAGATCATCGAAGAGGAGCTGGCCGAGGCCACCGACGTCGATTTCGGCGATCTTCCGACTCCGGTCGAGATCCACGAGTTTCTGGACACCTACATCATTGGCCAGGAGCACGCCAAGAAGATCCTCGCCGTAGCGGTGTACAACCACTACAAGCGTGTCGAGTTCGGTGCGACCCTCGATAACGAGGTCGAGCTCTCCAAGTCCAACATTTTGCTCGTCGGCCCAACGGGTTGCGGCAAGACACTCCTTGCGCAGACGCTTGCTCGCATGCTCAACGTGCCGTTCGCTATTGCCGACGCCACTGCACTTACCGAAGCTGGCTATGTCGGCGAAGACGTCGAGAACATCCTGCTCAAGCTGCTCCAGGCAGCCGAGTACGACGTCAAGAAGGCCGAGACCGGCATCATCTACATCGACGAGATCGACAAGGTCGCCCGCAAGAGCGAGAACCCATCGATCACCCGTGACGTTTCCGGCGAGGGCGTTCAGCAGGCATTGCTGAAAATTCTTGAGGGCACCACGGCTGCGGTTCCACCACAGGGTGGCCGCAAGCATCCTCACCAAGAGTTCATCCAGATCGACACCACCAACGTGCTGTTCATCTGTGGTGGTGCCTTCGCAGGCATCGAAAAGATCATCGACCAGCGTGAAGACCGCGGTGGCGTTGGCTTTGGATCCAACATCTCCAAGCGTCAAGAACGTGACGATCTCGGCGATCTGCTCACCCGCATCCGACCAGAAGACCTCATGAACTTCGGTCTGATTCCCGAGTTCATCGGCCGCCTCCCGGTCATTGGCTCGGTAGGCAACCTCTATCGCGAAGATCTTGTTCGAGTTC
>CAZMYN010000072.1:0-14353 GCA_964570495.1 uncultured Acidimicrobiales bacterium
CTGCAATTCCCGGAGAGCCACCGTTGCTTGCACCGCGTTCCATACGGTCGACGCTGACGATCAGACCTGCGAGCTCGATATTTGCTGCGGCTCGAAGCACCGGCACGGTCTCTCGGATCGAGGTTCCAGCGGTGGTTACATCCTCGATGATCAGCACGCGATCCTCGGGCTGGGGCACGTGACCAACGAGGACGCCGCCTTCGCCGTGGTCCTTGGCTTCCTTGCGGTTGAACATGAAGCCGACATCGCGCCCTCGCGCAGCGAGAGCGCCAGCGGTTTCGACAGCGAGGGGAATGCCTTTGTAGGCAGGGCCGAACAGCACGTCGAAGTCGCCGAAGTTCGCTTCGATTGCGTCGGCGTAGAACTCACCCAACCTGCGTATTTGAGCGCCGGTTCGATACTTGCCGGTTTGCACGAAGTACGGCGTCTTGCGCCCGCTCTTGGTCGTGAAGTCGCCGAAGGTCAACACGTCGGCCTCGATCATAAAGTCAATGAAGTCGCGCTTGTATTTCTGCATTGCTCTCGACACTACCGTTGGGGACAGGCCCCGAAGCGTTGGGGACAGGCCCCGAAGCGTTGGGGACAGGCCCCGGATTAATCAGTGCCGGCGATGAATCGGCGGAGCTTGTCCAGAAATCCGTTTGGCTTGGGAGCGTCCTGGGGCTCGTTCTGTGATTTGACGAACTTGTCGATGGAGTCGTTGGTGACGCCCTCGATGATCTCCTCGCCCTTGGGGTGTTCGGTTGGTTTCTTTGTCAGCTTCTTCAAGTCGACGTCGTCGCCAGCAACCTTGTCGACGCCTCGGGACGGATCTCCAAACAAACTGCTCATGACGACTGGCTCCAATGCTGGTTCACGACACTCTCGCACCGATCAACACCACGGCGCTAATGGTCTTCCTCGCGAGGAAGCACCCGCAGCCCAAGCTCTTCGAGGTGCGCTGGGTCCGCTGGTGAAGGCGCCTTGGTGAGCGGGTCGGCGCCGCGTTGGGTTTTAGGGAAGGCAATGACCTCACGAATGTTCTCTTCACCGACGAGCAACGCGGTTAGTCGGTCGATACCGAAAGCGAATCCGCCGTGCGGTGGAGCGCCGTACTTGAACGCGTTGAGCAGGAAACCGAACTTCGCCATCTGTTCCTCCTCGCCAATACCCAAGATCTCAAAGATCTGCGCTTGCACATCCTTTTGGAAGATTCGGATCGAGCCCGAGCCGAGCTCCCAACCGTTGAGGGTGAGGTCGTAGGCCTGGCTGCGGATATCGAGCCATTCGTCGCCCTGGGCTGTCGTGAGCATCTCCACGTCGTCCGCGTGCGGCATCGTAAACGGGTGATGCGCTGGAATGGGGTTGCCGTCGATCACGTCTTCGAAGAGCGGGAACTCGGTGATCCACAGGAAGCTGAACCCACCGTCGTTGACGGGAGGCTTGCCAAGCTCGAGGCGGAGAAGTCCGAGGACCTTGTTCGCGACACGTTGGGTGTCAGCGATGAGAAAGACCATGTCGCCGGTCTTTGCGTCGAGGCGTTCAACAACGCCGGAAAGCTCGGATTCGCTCATGAACTTGGTGAGGCCACCTTCGAGGCCTTCCTCTTTCATGCGGAACCAGGCAAGGCCCTTGGCTCCCCATTGTTTGGCCTTGTCGGTGAGCTCGTCAATCTTGTTGCGGCCGAGCTCGTCGGCGCCACCGGGCATGCAGATGCCCTTGATCGAGGAGGTCTTAAAGACGTTCGACTCGGTCTCGGCGAACAGATCGGTGAGTTCGCTGAGCTCCATCCCGAAACGGACATCGGGCTTGTCTGAGCCGTAGCGGTTCATCGCGTCGGCGTAGGTCATGCGTGGGAACTCGGTTGGGCGCTCACCGGTGATTGCTTCGGTCGCGTCGGCTACGGCCTCGCTAATGAAGGCAAAGACGTCTTCTTGGTCAACGAAGCTGGCCTCGGCGTCGAGCTGCATGAACTCGAACTGACGGTCGGCGCGCAAGTCTTCGTCGCGCAAGCAACGGGCAATCTGGTAGTAGCGGTCGAGTCCGCCGACCATCGAGAGCTGTTTGAACAACTGCGGGCTTTGCGGGAGTGCGTAGAAGTTTCCGGGATGCAATCGTGACGGCACGACGAAGTCGCGCGCGCCTTCGGGCGTCGACGCAATGAGCATCGGGGTTTCGATTTCGCAGAACCCTTGACGTTCCATCGCTCCGCGAATCGCACTATTGACCTTGGCGCGGGCACGCAGGTTGCGCTGCATCCGGTCGCGGCGAAGATCGACGTAGCGGTGCTCGAGGCGGAGCAGTTCGTCGACGTCTGTTCGCTCGTGTAGAGGGAATGGTGGGGGCTCGGCCTCGTTGAGGACCTGCACCTCGGTGTCGCGAATCTCGATCTCGCCGCTGGCGAGCTTCTTGTTGACCATGTCGTCGGGACGAGCAGCGACGGTGCCGGTAATCGCGACGACGTACTCACTGCGCACGTCGACCTTCTCATCGACGACGACCTGGACGATTCCGGTGTGGTCGCGCACGTCGACGAATGCGAGATGTTCAGAGTGGATGCGGCGGGTATCGACCCAGCCAGCGACCGTGACGGTCTGACCGATGTGGTCCTTGTTGAGTTCGCCCGAGTAGTGGGTGCGAAGGGACATGGTTGTTCCTTGTTTTTCGTGTTCGTTGTTCGAGTGGATGAAGTGTGGCTAGCTGTCGAGCCGGGAATTCAGCGTGGCGATGAGGTCATCTCTGCTCACGAGAGTCTGGCCGCTATCACCGTGCATATCGCGGAGCGTCACATTGCCGTCGGCGAGCTCAGACTCACCAATGATCACCGCCCATGGGGCAGCCGACCGATCGGCCACCTTCATTTGTGCTTTCATCGAGCGGCCATCGAAGCCGCGGTCCGTCGCAATCCCTGCGGTGCGCAGAGAATCGGCGATCGTTGTGGCTTCTGCGCCACCGGTGAGATCGACGATAAATACGCGGGGAGCAATGCTCGGCGCAGCGAAGACATTCTCGGCGTCGCACGCCAGCAGGATGCGGTCGACCCCGAGCGCAAAGCCAATGCCCGGTGTTGGCTTGCCGCCCAAGCTCTCGGCGAGCCCGTCGTAGCGTCCGCCTCCACCAACGGCGTTCTGGGCGTTCTGGAGCGCGGTCGACGCGAACTCGAATGTGGTGCGGGTGTAGTAGTCGAGGCCGCGCACCAGGCGAGGAGATATCTCATAGGGAATGGCGAGCGAATCGAGCCCAGCTCGAACCGCCGCGAAGTGTTCGCCCGTCTCCTCGGTCAGGTAATCGATCATCAGTGGCGCGCCCTTGATGACCGCTTGGTCCTCGCCTCGTTTGCTGTCGAGGACGCGCAGTGCGTTCTTCTCGAGGGTGTCTTGCGACTTTTCGCTCAAGGAACCTTTGTTGTCGCGCAGGTACTCCTCGAGCGCTTCGAAGTACTGCGGCCGACAGGTCTCATCGCCGAGCGAGTTGAGCAGTAGCGTGACCTCGCTCATGCCGAGGCGTTCATAGAAACGCCAACCCAACGCAATGACCTCGACGTCGACGGCGGGGTCATCGGAGCCGAGCACCTCGATTCCGACCTGGCTGAACTGGCGGTAGCGGCCGGCCTGGGGCTTTTCGTGACGGAACTGGGGTCCTTCGTACCAGACCTTCCACGGCAGACTCGTTGGCTTGTGTTGCACGAACGCACGAACAACCGAAGCGGTCAGCTCGGGCCGCATGGCGATCCGAGTGCCGTCCTTGTCCTCGAAGTCGTACATCTCTTTGGTGACGACGTCGGTGGACTCGCCAACACGGAGAAACACGCCGAGGTCTTCGACGATCGGCGACATGATGTGTCCGTAGCCAGCGAGGGCCGCCTCGTCAGCAAACGCGTCGACGAGCGCGCGCTGACGTTCCGAGTCGGGACTCAGCGTGTCGCGCATCCCACGAAGGGCTTGGAATTTTGGCGTAGCCACGGCGTTCAGGCTAGCTACTGGGATCCCGGAAGGACGCGGAACGCGTCGTAGACCGATTCGACGTTGCGCACGGCGGTGAGCATCGACTCGAGATGGGCAGGGTCAGCGAATTCGAATCCGAAGCGCATGTGGGCAATCCGGTCGGCGCCGGTGCGGGTGTCGACCGACACGACATTGATCTGGTGACTCGCCATCACTCCCGAAACATCGGAGAGCAAACGAGGCCGGTCAAGTGCCTGAACCTCGATGGCGGCTGAATGAAGACCCACATGGCGGGCATCCCAATCGACCTCGATCAGCCGATCGCCTTGCTCGACTTCGAGGGATTGGGCGTTCGCGCAATCGGCACGATGCACCGACACACCACGACCGCGGGTCACAAAGCCGACGATGTCATCGCCAGCCACCGGGGTGCAACAGGTGGCGAGGCGAACCAACAGTTCGTCGAGCCCCTCGACATGAACCCCGCCGTGAATGCGGCTGGTATTTGAGCGGTTACGGACCCGCTCGACCGTTTCAGGAATCTGCTCGGCCGACTCGCCCGGTGCGTATTCCTTGTTGACCCGGGCGATGACCGATCGTGGCGTGATGTGCCCCTCGCCGAGTGCTGCGAGCAGCGCGTCGACGTCGGCGTAGTTCATTTCGGCGGCGATGTCGGCGAGCAACTCGCTCTTCATAGTTCGCTGGACCGGGAGATCTGCTCTCCTGAGAGCGGCGGTCAATTCATCGCGTCCAAGCTCAAGAAACTCGGTGCGCCGCTCACGGCTGAAGTAGTTGCGAATCTTGTTCGTTGCCTTCGGTGAGGCAACAAACTTGAGCCAATCCTTCGACGGTCCGGCATCAGGATTCTTCGACGTGATGATCTCGACCCGGTCTCCGGATTGCAGCCGAGTCTCGAGGGGAACGAGCCGTCCATTTACCCGTGCACCCGTGCACCGCTCCCCCACTTCGGTGTGGATCTCGAAGGCAAAATCGACCGGCGTTGAACCCAACACGAGCTCGACGACGGCTCCTTTCGGTGTGAAGACAAAGACCTCTTCTTGATCGAGGTCGGTCTTGAGCGTGGACATGAACTGCGTTGGGTCAGAGGTGTGCTGTTCGAACTCGACCATCCGGTTCAGCCACGCAATCTCCTTATCCGAAGGAGTTTCCTTGTATCCCCAGTGAGCAGCCACCCCGTTCTCTGCACGAGTGTGCATCTCGTTGGTGCGGATCTGGACCTCGACCTCTTTGCCAAGCGGGCCAACGACCGTCGTGTGTAGCGACTGGTAGAGGTTGAACTTGGGCATGGCGATGTAGTCCTTGAAACGCCCCTGCACTGGCTTCCACGAGGAGTGCAACGAACCCAGAGCGGCATAACAATCTTGGATCGAGTCGACGATCACACGAATGCCGACGAGGTCGTGGATGTCGTCGAACTGAAGGTTCTTGACGACCATCTTTCCGTACGTCGAATAGAGGTTCTTTTCGCGTCCCTGGACCCTGCCCTCGATCTCGAGCTCGGCGAGGCGACCTTCGATGGCCCCGATCAGCTGGGTGATGTAGACATCGCGCTCGGGAGCGCGATTGGCGATCATTGCCTCGAGTTCTGCGTACTGTTTGGGTGTAGAAGCCGCGAACGCCAAGTCCTCGAGCTGGTGTTTCAGGTCGAGCATGCCGAGGCGATGCGCGAGCGGTGCGTAGATCTCGAGGGTCTCTCGCGCCGTACGTTCCTGTTTCCACGCAGGAAGCGACGCAATGGTTTGCATGTTGTGGAGACGATCGGACAACTTGATGATCAGTACCCGGGCGTCCTGGGCGATCGCGATCATCATCTTTCGGACCGAGGCTGCCTGCTGGTCTTCCTTTGAGTCGAAATGGACCCGGTCGAGCTTGGTGACGCCATCGACCACATGAGCAACGGCATCGCCGAACTCCTCGCGGATCTGCTCAAGTGAGACCGAGGTGTCTTCCACCGCGTCGTGGAGAAGGGCCGCTGATATGGCGACGTCGTCGAGACCGAACTCGGCCACGACCTTGGCCACCGCCAAGGGATGGGAGATGTAGCTCTCACCGGACTTGCGGCGTTGGTCTCCGTGGGCGGCAGCCGCAATGCGATACGCCCGTTGGATCCTGTCGATCGATGCGTTCTCACGAGTGGCCCGATACGCAGCGACGATGGCCATGAGTTCACCTTCGACGCGGACCGACTGGCGTCGCCATGGAAGAACTCGAGTCACGGTCGCCATCTAGTCAGTTCACCTCGATCTGGGCGTGTAGTGAAACATCGGGAAGTTTGCTCCTGCCGTTGAGCTTTACCAAGTCTACGAGCACGCACGCCCCGGCGACCTGCGCGCCGACCGAGGAAATGAGCGTGCACGCGGCGCGCAAGGTTCCACCGGTCGCGAGCACGTCGTCGACAACGAGCACACGATCCGTTTCGCTGATGAGTCCCGCAACAAGTTCGAGGCGGTCGGTTCCGTATTCGAGTTCGTAGTCAACGCCGATGACCTCGCCGGGCAACTTGCCGGGCTTTCGGAGCATCACGAAGCCCGAGTTGAGGAGTTGCGCAATGGGCGGAGCGAAGATGAATCCGCGTGATTCAATCCCCGCAACGGCGGTGATCCCATCGTCGAGAAAAGGAGCAGCCATCCGCTCGATGACCGCCGCGAATGCGTGTGGGTCTGCAAGCAGCGGCGAGATGTCTTTGAAGACAATGCCCGGCTTGGGGAAATCCGGAACGTCCTTCAGGTACTCGCTCGGGTCCACCCTCAAAGTCTACTGCAGTGGAACTAGCGCTTCTTTTTGGTCTTGCGAGGCCGCGGTGGAACCGTGGTCCCCGATGTCGAGCCGGATCCGCCGGTTCCCTTTTTCGACTTCGTTGGCTTGGCTGGACCGCCGGTCTTCTTGGCACCCGCTGTGGCCTTGGCCCGAGGACGCGGTGCCTTCTCGCCGACGGTCGCGTCTTCACGTGAAACCTCGCGGGTGCCACCGTCATCTCCGCTCGACTTCTTCGCGACACGGTTCGATATCTGTGAGTAGACCTCTTCGCGCTCTTTGAGAAACGCCACTACCGCAGCAGCGATGAACAGCGAGGAGTAGCCGCCGACGATCAACCCGACCAGCAGCGCAATCGAGAACTCCTGGAGGGTGGTTGCGCCGAGGATGAGCGAACCAACGATGAGCATCGAGAGCACAGGAATGATCGAGGTAATCGTGGTATTGAGCGAGCGAGCAAGAACCTGGTTGAGCGACAGGTTCATCATTTCGGTGTAGGTGTAGCGACCCGTTGCGCCCACCCGGGCAGTGATATCGCGGACTTTGTCGTACACGACGATGGTGTCGTAGAGCGAGTAACCCATGATGGTCAGGAAGGCAATGACGGTCGCTGGCGTGACCTCGAATCGGAAGATCGCGTAGACGCCGACACTGATGATGATGTCGTGGGCAACAGCGACCAGGGCGCCGACGGCCATCTTCCACTCGAGGCGCACCGAGATATACGCGGCGATCAAGATGAAGAAGATGACGAGTGCTCGAATGGCCTGGTTAGTGATCGCCGATCCCCAGGTGGGACCTACCGATTCGAACGCGGTGATCTCACCGATTTGGGCGAGGGACGCTCGCAAGCCTTCCGCCTCGTCGGGATCTTCGACCGAGCTTCTCACCCGGACGAGTCGTTCACCATCGGCCATGACCTCTTGGATGCGGGCTTCGGCCGCAACGTCACCGGGGAGCACGGCCGCAACGTCGTTGATCGCCGCGTTGGTTGCGACCTCGAAGGAGGTGCCCCCTTCGAAATCGATACCGAGGTTCAACCCGGCAAAGATCAACGCGATCAGACTCGCGGCGACGAAGAGCCCAGACCCAATAAGGGCCTTGCGCCAAAGTTTCGGAAAGTCGATATGGCGCAAACCGTCATTCTCAGGAGTCAGTTTCATTCATCACCGTCCGAGGTTCCAACGCGATCTTGAGTGAGTCCGGGGATACCCATCAATGCCGCCGAGCCCGCAATTGCGGGCTGGCGAGCAACCCACTGGACTGCCGGGCCCATGAAGAAGTAGGTAGCGACCAGGTCGAGAATCGTTGCGATTCCGAGGTAGAGGGCAAAGCCGCGAACTGCGCCGACGGTCAACGCATAGAGCGAAGCCGCGGCGATCAACGACGCCACGTCGGCCTTGACGATGGTCGAGAAGGCGACCGGGAAGGCTTTGTTGATCGCGGTGCGCACGGTACGACCGTTGCGCACGTCTTCTTTCAAGTGCTCGAAATAGACAATGTTCGAGTCGACCGAAACACCGATGGACACGATGATGCCGGTGATTCCAGCCAACGTAAGCGCGAGCCCCTGGTTCTCGCCGAGGAACGAGATGATCGACCACAGCAGCGCCGCGGAGATCAGGAGACTCAGCATCGCGATCACGCCGAGGACCCGGTAGTAGCCAATGATGAAAATGGCGACGAGCAACAGCCCAATGAGTCCGGCGATGACGCCCGCATTGAGCGCGTCCTGGCCAATCGTTGCCGACACGATTTGTTGGTTCTCGGGTTCGAGCTGGATTGGAAGTGCACCGAAGCGCAAATTGAGGGCCAATTGGTCGGCGGTCTCGTCGGTGAAGTTGCCCGAAATCTGGAACGAGTCCCCGAGGTCCTCTTGTTGAACAGCGGGTGCGCTAATGACCATGCTGTCGAGATCGACGGCGATCCGACCAGGGCTTGTTGCGGTGGCCGGGCACTCTGGGGTTCCAAAGAAGCACAGCTGGGTCAGCGCTCGGAACGCGTCCTCGCCAATGGGCCCATTCTGGAGGTCGACGGAAATGACCCACTGAATTCCGGTGAACAAGGCCGACGCATCGGAGAGCCCCTCGCCCGTCATGCCCGTTGGGCCAAGTAGGTAGCGGGCGGGCGCCGCGAGCGTTGGGTCGGAGGGAACGAGGATGATCCCGTCCTCTTCGATCTCGTCGGCAGGAGTGAATCCTTCAGGGGTGATTCCCAACGACTCTGGGTAACCGAGCGGCCGATCGGTCGTGCCGAGGGGGAATTCGGCCAGGACGGGCCGAAAGCGCATCACGGCGGTCGCGCCGACCAGGTCGAGCGCTCGTTGCTGATCATCGACGCCGGGCAAGGAGACCAAGATGCCGTTTCCTTCGGCTTGGATCTCTGGCTCGGCGACTCCGAGACCGTCGACTCGGTTGCGGATCACCTCGACCGCCTCGTTAATGCGTTGCTCCAGCTCGACCGGGTCCTCGATAATTTCGGTGGTCCGGTAGCGAACGCTGACGCCACCCTGCAGGTCGAGCCCGAGCAGGGGCGTATTGCCGGCGATGAGAGTTCCGACAAGCGCTGCGATGGATAGGACGGTGACCCCAACGAGGAAGATCAGTTGACGACGTGGCACCCGTTAGGCCCCGGACTCTGCGTCTTCGACCTCGACGTCTTCGATCTCGTCGAGCAGATCTTCGTCGCCGTCGTCTTCGCCCTCATCATCTTCGGCTGCTTCTTCGGTCGGAAAGTGATCGAGGATTTCTTGGATCGTGGTGCGGGCGATAAGGATTTCAATGCCCTCAGCCAATTCCACATAGGCCGACGTGTCGAGCACCTCGGTGAGCGTGCCGTAGATACCCGAAGAGAGCAGCACACGATCACCCGCTTCAGCCCGAGAAACCAACGCTTGCTGCGCCTTGACGCGACGTTGCTGTGGTCGGATGAGAATGAAGTAGAAAACTCCACCCAGCAATATGGGAAAAATTAGGGCTTCCATGTGAAATTACGCTCCGCGAAGTCCGAGTAGTTCAGCGCCTCAGACTACCGCTCAACTCCACAGGTCGTGGACGTCGGCTGCGAATGCTTCGAAGCGTTCTTCGGCTATTGCGGAACGCATGTCATCAACAAAGCGCATCAACCACCACAGATTGTGCATCGTCAAGATCCGGCGAGCTGTGGGTTCCTTTACCTGGAGGAGGTGTCGAAGGTAGCCCTTTGACCATCTCGCTGCGGGCCCTTCGGGGTCGATTGGGTCAGTGGATTCTGCGAACTCGGCGCGGGTGAGGTTGACTCGCCCTTGCGAGGTGAGCAGCGTGCCGTGGCGCGCCAGACGGGTCGGGAGTACGCAGTCGAACATGTCGATTCCCCGTGCAACGGCATCGACAATTCCGGCTGGATCCCCGAGACCCATGAAGTAGCGGGGTTGGTCGGCGGGAAGCGCCTCGGTTGCGGTCTGGAGTGGGTCGTGCCACTGGCTGCGATGTTCGCCGACCGACAGTCCGCCGACCGCGTAGCCGTCGAAGCCAATCTCGACCGTGCGCTCTGCGCTCTCGCGGCGCATGGCCAGATCGATTCCACCTTGAACAATGCCGAACTGGCTTTGCCACTCCGAGGCCGTTGGATGGGCAAGGAAGCTACCTCGCGCACGTGCAGCCCAATCGGCCGTGCGTTCGAGCGCTTCACGAATAACCGAATCAGGGCTCGGGAGCGCGGAGCACACGTCGAGCACCATCTGGATGTCGGCACCGATCTTGATCTGGCTCTCGACGGCCGACTCGGGCGTCATGACGTGGGTCGCCCCGTCGTATACCGACTTGAACGTTGCACCCTCGTCGGTGATCTTCGGTTCGAGCGAAAACACCTGATAGCCACCCGAGTCGGTGAGCGTATGGCCGTGCCAGTCGGTCATTGCATGGAGGCCGCCGAGGGCTTCCACGATGTCGGCACCTGGCCGCAGCATCAGGTGATAGTTGTTCGACAAGATGACCTGCGCACCGAGATCTTCCATATCGGCAGACGACAGATGTTTCACTGCACCACGGGTACCGACCGGCATGAAACACGGCGTCGTAAAGGTGCCTCGGGCCGTCGTGACGGTGCCCGCGCGGGCTAGGCCGTCTGAGTGTTCGAGCGTGAAGGTGGTCTGCATTGTGCGTGCCTACTGGGCGTGACGGTCGAGAAGCATCGCATCGCCGAACGACAAGAAGCGATAGTCCAACCTCAACGCTTCATCGTAAAGCGCTCTCCAGCGCGAGCCGACGAACGCGTCGATCATCACGAGCAGCGTGCTCTTGGGCAGGTGAAAGTTGGTCAACAACAGGTCGACGACGTCGAAATCGAACGGTCGACGAATGAACAGCTCCGTCGAACCCGAAGCGCTGCTGCGGGCGGCCGATTCGAGCGCTCGCACCGTCGTCGTTCCCACCGCAATGACGCGGTCGGCTGCGGTGATTGCCTCGGTCGTCTCGGGCGGCACGTTGTAGCGCTCGGAGTGCATGTGGTGATCGTCGAGAGCGGTCACCGTCACCGGTCGGAATGTGTCGAGGCCGACGATCAACTCGACCCGGGCAACACCAATACCCGCCGCCCCAAGCGAGGTAATTAGTGCGTCGGTCAGATGAAGGCCCGCGGTCGGCGCTGCTGCACTACCGGGATTGTTTGCATAAACGGTCTGGTAACGGTCGGAATCTTCCAGGGTTTTCGTGATGTAGGGAGGAAGCGGCATCTGTCCGACCCGTTCGAGCGCAGCATCGAGATCGCTCGACTCGAGGGTTACGCGGCGGCGCCCCTCCCCCAAGTCGTTGCCGACAGTGATCTGAAAATCGTCTTCACCATCGATCGTCAGCTCGGTTCCTGGAGAGACCTTCTTGCTCGGCTTGATGAGCGCGACCCATTCGCTGTGTTGGGCAGCCAGGGCAGTCGCTGCGGGACCATCGGGTTCGAGGAGCAGGACCTCGGTGCGTCCCCCGGTCGGTCGGACGGTGAAGATCCGGGCTGGCAGGACCTTGGTGTCGTTGACCACGAGGAGGTCGCCGGGCCGCAAAATATCGAGTAGTTCTCGAACGTGACGATGTTCTGTTGGGCGTGAGCCGCGGTCGATGAGCAGCTTCGACGCCGCGCGATCAACCAGCGGCACTTGGGCAATTCGCTCCGGGGGCAAGGTGTAGTCGAACTCATCGATGCTGGTCATCTACGCCAAAGCGTATTGCGGCGGGATTTCTTCCCCATCGATGTGCCCTACGCTCTCGGGGTGCGAAGTGGTTCACGAATGGCGACGACCGTTGTTGTACGCCGCCTACTTCTTCTGGTCGTCGGTCTTGTCCTGAGCGGATGCTCTCTCGGTTCAGGCTCCGACGAGCCGGGGAGCGACGCTGCTGGGCCGGAGAGCTCTGCGATCACCACCCCGACCACATCGGACGCCTCTCGCACCACCTCTCCATCGACGACCGCCGTTGGCGAGCAAGGGTCTCGCCAAGAGCTTCGAACCGGACTCGTGGACGGCCGCTGGGAGATCCTCGATGGCGACGGCGCGACCGTTCGCTGGGAGGCCGTCAATGTGCGCTCCGACCAGTTCATCGAGGTCCCGAACCGCCGACTCGCTCCCCTCTCCTCGGGGCACGTCGACGACATGACCGAGTTGTTCAATTCCGTCCGGCTGGTCATCCGCTGGGACCAGCTCGAACCCAATGACAACGACTACAACACCGAGCTCCTCGGCGAGATCTGTTCGTTCCTCAACAATGCCCACACCGCCAGCAACGACGCAATACCAGCACCGCTGCAGGTCATCCTCGATCCCGTCCATATCGGCGGCGGCGCGGGCACCAACGCCTTCGTCCCACTGTTTGCGTGGGAGCAGGTTCTTCCCGGCGTCGAGCCGGTCATCAACAACACCTTCGGTTTCTGGGAGGCGGCGCTGACCGAGACCGATACGCCGTGGTTGGACTACCTCGACTACATCATGAGCGAATCCACCTGCGTTGGCCCCGACGGCACATCGACCACGTTGGGCCAGCACCCAGCGGTTGTGGCGATCGAGCTGATGAACGAGCCGCACCCGAAACAGCCCTTCGTCGAGGACGGCGAGATGGTGAGTACCGGCGGAGCTACCTCGGACTACAACCAGGGCCTTCACATGCTCGTGTACGACCGAGGGATTTCACGGGTCCGTGCACTCGACAATGGGCGACCAGACATTCCAATCGTCGTCGGCGCCTACTTCGGTGGGCACTTCTATGACCGAGACGAGGGCCCGGACAATCAGAACTGGCTCGCGGCACTGACGACCGCCAACTTCACCGCACAAGCCGAAGCGACCGCCAACCGCCAGTTCCCTGCCGCTGCGCCACTCACGGTCGACATTGCCCAAGCGCACCAGAACCTCATTTGGACCGCGCACAGCTACTTCACCGGCGTCTCCTCCGACGACGCTGGCACCTGCCTAACCGCCGACGAAACATGCCTGCTCGAACGAAACGGAGCGAACTCCGACTATGACGGCAACGGCCTTCCCGACCCCGACGGTCAGGGCGAGCGCGGCGTTCGAGCGAGCGGGCTGTGGTCGGAGAACTTCGCATCGCAGGGTTGCTATGGGTACCCCCAACCCGAACGAAACGAATGCGACGCCCCCGATGATGAACGGCGCCGAATCGCGACGATTGGCCATCGAGCAAACGCCGCCGCCCATGACCGAATAGCCCAAGGCGCAGCGATGCCGTTCTTTCTTGGCGAATGGGGAATCCCCGCACTCACAAACGGCACTGGCTGGCGGTTCGCCGAAGAGTTCTTCTGCGACAAGCTCGTCGCGTTCGACTCGGCTCGCACCGAAGCCGCTGGTGATCGTGGCGAGCCGGGCGTTGCGGTGTCGTGGGCGGTGTGGGCATTCGACGACCGGGTAGATGGCCGGTTCGGGCTCTATTCGCCCGACACCGAACAATGGCGAGACATCGCGGCGCCGTTCGCCGACGCGTCGTGCACGGGCTGACTGGCCTAGTCGAAGAGCCCAGGAATTGACTCACGGTCCGGGCTCGACGTCGGCGGGGTCTTGCCGAGGTGCTCCCAGGCCGCAACGGTGGCGACTCGACCCTTCGGAGTGCGCATCAACAAGCCCTGCTGAATGAGGTACGGCTCGTACACGTCTTCGACGGTCTCGATTGGTTCGCTGACGCTGATCGAAAGGGTCTTGAGCCCGACCGGGCCGCCGTCGAACATTTCGCATAGCGACACGAGCACCGCCCGCGTGGCCTTGTCGAGACCACGATTGTCGACACCGAAGAACTCGAGGCCGTCTCGGGCGACTTCCTTGGTTACCTTGCCTTCGCGTTCGACGTCGGCGAAGTCGCGGACTTGGCGAAGTAGCCGGTTGGCAATGCGTGGCGTGCCGCGCGAGCGCTTCGAAATTTCACCGGCACCATCGTCGTTGATCGACACGTCGAGGATGCCCGCTGCTCGCAAGACAATTGCCCGAAGTTCCTCGGGGTCGTAGTAGTCGAGGCGTGCGGGATAGTCGAAGCGATCTCGAAGCGGGCCGGTGATCAGGCCCGTGCGCGTCGTCGCTCCAATGAGGGTGAAAGTGGAAACGGGAAGGCGCATGGTGCGCGCCGCGGGCCCCTTGCCGAGCACGAGGTCGAGCTGGAAGTCTTCCATTGCTGGATAGAGAACCTCTTCGA
>CAZMYN010000073.1:0-14073 GCA_964570495.1 uncultured Acidimicrobiales bacterium
GATTTTGGCGGATCGCAATTCAGTGCTTTTGTCCCCTCTGGGGGTCGTTCAGGCGCCACGAAGGCTGAACGCCGGAGGCGCCGTTGACCGACAAGGGTCGCGGGCACTTCTAGAGCCGGGCCGCTAAGGATTAGAAGTAGTACGGGTAGTCGGACCAGTCGGGGGAGCGCTTTTCGAGGAAGGCGTCTCGTCCTTCGACAGCCTCGTCGGTCATGTAGGCAAGTCGTGTTGCTTCGCCAGCAAAGACCTGTTGTCCTACGAGTCCGTCGTCGACGAGGTTCATTGCGAACTTGGACATCCGTTGGCCCGTGGGGCTCTTCTGATTGACGAGGCTGCCCCATTCGAGAGCGGTGCGCTCAAGCTCGGCGTGTGCAACGACCTTGTTGACCATGCCCATCTCGGCGGCGTCTTGTGCCGAGTGGTTCTGGCCGAGAAAGAAGATCTCGCGTGCCTTCTTCTGGCCGATCATCCGCGCCAGGTACGCCGACCCATAGCCGCCGTCGAAGCTCGCCACGTCGGTGTCGGTCTGCTTGAAGATCGCGTGCTCGGCGCTAGCGATGGTCAGATCGCACACGACGTGCAGGCTGTGGCCGCCGCCGACCGCCCACCCGGGAACCACGGCAATAACGACCTTGGGCATAAACCTGATGAGGCGCTGGACCTCGAGAATGTGAAGCCGCCCCGCACGTGCTTGGTCGACGGTGTCGGCTGAGTCGCCCGATGCGTACTGATAGCCGGTGCGCCCTCGAATTCGTTGATCGCCGCCCGAGCAAAACGCCCAGCCACCGTCCTTGGGCGAGGGGCCGTTGCCAGTCAGCAAGACGCAGCCCACGTCGGGCGACATTCGAGCGTGATCGAGCGCCCGGTAAAGCTCGTCGACGGTCTGTGGTCGGAAGGCGTTGCGAACCTCGGGACGGTTGAAGGCAATGCGCACCGTGCCGTGGGCCTTGGCCCGGTGATAGGTGACGTCTTGGAGGTTCTCGAACCCCGCAACGTCGTTCCACTGCTCTGCATCGAAGATCTCGGAGACGGCCACGCGTTCACGCTAGTGCACGCCTTGGGGCGTCTCTGGTGTCGGCAACCGGAGATTTGATATCGCCAGATCGCCCTACCCGCAAGGGATTCGCGACTCGTAGAGTGGCCCTGAATTGCACTGACAGTGGTGAACTGGCAGGCTTTTGGCGTGTCAGTTCCATCCTTCCGTTTGCGCGCCCTCGCGGCAGTGCTGATGGTGCTTCTCTTTACGCTCACCGGAAGCGTGAATGCGCAGGAGGCTGAGGACGAAGAAAAGCTCGAAGAGCTGAAAGAAGAACGCGAGCGAATCCAACAAGAAGTGGTCGCCGCAGCCGGCGAGGTCGACGTGGCTACGGCTGATTTCGAGACCGTTGCCCAAGCTCTCTCCGACGTGAACGCGCTCGTCGATCTGCAAGAGGCTCGCCTCTCCGATGCCGAGCAGGCCGTGCGTTCTGCGGAGGCTCTGGTGGCCCAGGCAGAGACCCGCCGAGGCGAGATCGACGTCGAGATGGCCGAATTGCGTGCCCTCGTTGCCGACCTCGCAGTCGCGGCGTTCACTGGCGAGGATGGCGAGAACGGCGCTGATCTCACGGCGTTCTTGCTCAACGACGACCCCACCGAGGCCGTTCGGCGCCGCAGTCTCGTGCAGTTCCAAACGGGCAATCTGACCGACGCGGTCGACCGTATGCGCTTGCTCGACGCTGAAATCGCCCAAGTCGAGGCCGATCGCATCCGTGCGGTCGAAGCCGCCGTCATCAACCAATCCGAAGCGATCGAGCGAAAGATCGAGCTCGACGCCACCGCAGACGCTCGGGCAGAGTTGGTGCTCGATGTCGAAGCCCGCCTTGAAGCTCGCCTTGCCGAGGCATCGTTCCTTGAAGAGATCGACGCAGCGAATGCTGCCGAGATCCGCGAACAAGAAGAGGTCATCGCCCGACAGATTCGCGAAGAAGCTGCACGCGAGGCAGCGGCCGCAGCTGCACGCCGGGCTGCTGCCCAACCAGCTCCTGCTCTCCCCAGTAGCGGCGACATCGTCGACGCTGAAGGCTTCGCTGTTCACGTTTCGGTGCAAGATCAGGTGAGCCGCATGATTCGAGACGCACGGGCCGACGGTGTAAACCTCACCGGCTACAGCTGGCGCTCGCCACAGCGCACTGCCGAGCTTCGCGTGATCAACGGTTGTCCCGATGTGTACAACGCATCGCCGAGCAGCTGTCGAATTCCGACGGCGCGGCCGGGCCAGTCGATGCACGAACGCGGCCTCGCGATCGACTTTCGAAGCTGCTGGCGCGGGTCGTCGTGCTTCACGTGGCTCTCGAACAATGCAGCCAACTACGGCTACCGCAATCTTCCGAGCGAGAGCTGGCACTGGTCCGTTAACGGCCGATAGTCCCGGTTCACCGCAAACGCCTGGAGATCCACTAGGTTTCGGGGGTGTTTGCCCACTGTCTTCACGAGCTTCGCCGTGTTCTGAGGCTCGTATCGCGTCCTGTCTCGGGCGCGACCCTCGGCCTCTTTGCTGTTCTGGTGCTGACACTCCCCGCCGAAGCACAGACCCAAGAAGAGACCGACACTCTGGAAGAATTGAAGGCAGAACGAGAACGAGTTCGCCAAGAAAAGGCTGACCAAGCAGTCAAGGTCGACGCGGCCAGCGCCGATTTCGAAACCCTCGCCCAAGCCCTCGACGACATCAATGCCCTCGTCG
The DNA here is from genome assembly GCA_964570495.1 of uncultured Acidimicrobiales bacterium. Lineage (GTDB taxonomy): Bacteria > Actinomycetota > Acidimicrobiia > Acidimicrobiales > SHLQ01 > SHLQ01. The sequence continues at coordinate 2,720 of CAZMYN010000073.1, forward strand.
ATCTACAAGAGGCTCGCCTCTCCGACGCCGAGCAGAGCGTTCGTTCTGCAGAAGCGCAGGTTCGAGCCGCCGAGCAACGTGAAGGCGAGATCGCTATTGAGGTCGCAGCGCTACAAGACGAGGTGCGCAAGCTGGCCGTGTTGTCGTTCACCGGCGAGAGCGGAGCAAACGGCGAGGACCTGACTGCGCTGCTTCTTGCCGACGACCCGACCGAAGCAGCACGCCGACGAAGCCTCATCGAGTTTCAAACCGGCTCCCTGGGCGATGGAATTGACCGCCTGCGGTTGCTCGTGGCTGAGGCTGAGGTCATCTCCGAGCAGCGACGTGACGCTGTTGAGGCTGCAAACCAGGGGCGCGCGGAGGCAGTCCTACGACAAAGCGCGTTGATCGACGCCCAAAATGCGCAGATCGAGCTCGCAGCGGCCGCCGAAAGCCGGCTCGAGGCCCGTTTGGCCGAAGCTGCAGTGCTCGCCGAACGCGACGCCGACGCTGCGGCCGAGGTTCGCCAACAAGAAGAGGCTATTGCGAGCCGAATCCGGCGTGAAGCAGCACGCGCCGCCGCAGTCGCTGCGGCTGCCGAACGAGACCAACGTCCTCCCGTTGCTACCCCGGCAGAAATTACGACGATCCAAGGCATTCAGGTCCATGTCAACATCGCTGGCCGTGTAGACGAGCTGTTGAGCTCGGCTCGTGCCGACGGGGTTGACCTTTCGGGCTGGGGCTGGCGCGACAACATCAAGCAGATCCAACTTCGCCAAGAAAACTGTGGAACGAGCGACTTCGACGTGTGGGAAAAGCCTGCATCGTTGTGTAGTCCACCGACGGCGCGACCCGGTCAGTCCAACCATGAACGCGGCCTCGCCATCGACTTCACCTACCGAGGTGGCTCGATCACGACCCACTCGAATCCGGGCTTCGTATGGCTCAACAACAACGCCCACCGATGGGGCTTTGTGAACCTGGCCTCGGAGCCTTGGCACTGGTCGGTCGACGGCAACTAGCGGACCGAGATTCCGACGTTGGGAACGTTGTTTGCTGGCGGTCTTGTTAGGTGTGAGCAAAGCCTCCCGGAGAGCGGTCTTTGCCACTCTGTGCAAGATAGCAAGTGCTGCTTGCAGCAATAGATGAAGGTTTGATTGAAAGTCTCCACCCGCTGGGGGTTTTCGTGCGTGAATCACGGATGCTGTCGACGGCGCGCTGGGCCGTTTGGCTCATATCCGACAAGCGCGTGCCGATTGGGAACTGTGGTATCTCTTGTTGGGCGGCGCCAGCTCTATCTGGCCGCACTAGTCGCGGCCCTTTGTGCCGTCTTGGTCATTGGCTTTTCTAGCGTTGTTGTCGACGCGCAGTTCGAAGAAGAAGATGCCGAGATCGACGAGCTGAAAGAAGAGCGCGAGGACGCGGTCAAAGAAGCTGCCCACGCCGTCAGCGACATTGATGTGTTCGCCGCGACGGTCGATGAGCTGGCTGAAGCGCTCGACGACCTCGACGCTCTCGTACAGCTCCAACAAGCCCGCGTGGAGGACGCAGAGAAGGCCTACCAGGGGTCCCTCGACTCGATCGACCAGGCACAAACCCGTCTCGAAGAGATTGGTGTAGAGACCGACGTTGTCCGACAGCACCTGACGAACCTCGCCGTCTCGAGCTTTACCGGCGAGAGCGCCGCCAGTGGCGACGACCTCACCCAATTGGTGCTCTCCGATGACCCTGGCGAGTCTGCCCGGTTCATTCACCTACTCGAACTCCAGACCGGATCGCTCAACGACGGTATCGATCGCATGCGGGCCCTCGAAAGCGAGGCCGTGCAACTCCTCGTCGTTGAAGAGGAAGCGGTTGCCTCAGCTGCGGAATTGCTGAGCGAAGTCGAAGAACGCACCGCCGCCCTCGAAGATGCGCTGGATCGCCAGTCCAAGGTCGTAACCGCCGCTGAGCTCCGCCTTGAAGCCCAAATCGCCGAAGCCGCCATCTTGGAAGAGCGCGACGATATTTTGGCAGCTCAGATCCGAGATGCGCAGACATCGATCAACCAGCGCGTGGTGGCGACAGCGCGCCGTAACGGCGTTGAGATTCCGCCTCCCGTCGAGCTCGAGGACATCGTGCGCCTCGACTTCTATCGACCTGGCGAGCTTCCCGAGCCCGAGTTCGATGCCGAGACAGGTGAAGAATTGCCGGTCTTGATCCCGCTCGACGTCGAACCGTTCTTCCAGCTCGAAGTTCACAAAGATATTGCCGAACAGTCCAAGGCGCTCTACGACGAAGCGTTTGCCCAGGGCTTCGATCTGGCTGGCTGGGGCTACCGTCCCATCCAATTGCAGATCGATCTGCGTGCAGCGCATTGTGGCGGTTCCGAATTCGACATCTGGCACAAGCCGGTCTCTGAATGCTCGCCGCCTACGGCTCGACCAGGTTTCTCCCGACACGAACAAGGTCGAGCGATCGACTTCACGTTCAACGGGGCATCGATCCAGTCACGCGACAGCGCCGGGTTCCGTTGGTTGGCAGCTCATGCTCCCAAGTACGGCTTTGTCAATCTTGAGTCCGAGCCATGGCACTGGAGTATCACTCCTGGCGACGAGCGTTTGCCTCGCTAAGGCGAGTCCTCGGAGTCGGCGGTATCGCCGATCCAAATCCCGTTCGATTCCGGGACGTTGACCGCTCCGTCAGCGGGGAGTAGCGCCGCTGGCATGTCACGGACCAGACCGCCCGTTGCGATGCCGTGCACCTCATCGTCGTTGGGAAGCGCTGCTGCGAGGTGAACCGCTGCGGCGAGTCCGATCTCGCGATCGATCGACGAGGATACGACAACCCGTAACTCGGGGTGGTCAGCGGCGAGTTTCAGTACCCGATCGATTCCACCGATCGCTGCTGGCTTCACGACAACTATCGACACGTTCGCAGCGGCGATAGCTTCGGCTGGATTGTCCGTGATGGGAAGGTCGAGTGCAATCGGCACCCCTGTTGATTCCTCGATCGCGTGATAGTCGCTGGGGTTGTCTGTTGGGTCTTCGACGAAGTCGAGACGGTGCCTGCCGACCCGGCCGATCACTTTTTCGGCCGCAGCGCGATCCCACGCCCGGTTCGCGTCCAAACGCAACGCAACGTTCGGACCAGCAGCCTCGCTCGCAGCGATAATTCGAGTGACGTCCTGGCTGGGGTCGCCCATGGCGACCTTTAGCTTGATTGCCTTCATCGACGCTTGCACGAGTTCGCTTACACGTGCGTGCACCGCACCTGGATTCGAGTCGGTCACGAGTCCGTTGGCGGCGACATGGGAGGGAGCGTCTGACCGCAACCAGGTCGCTGCCGGGAGTTTGGCGTTCTGGCTCTGCAGGTCGATCAGGGCGGTGTGGATGGCAAACCGTGCAAGCGCGCCAATATCGGTGTCGTCGAGTGAAGACGCCGCAGCGTCGACGGACTTGCCAGCCGCGGTCGTGCACCATCGTTCGATCTCCACGGCGATGGCTTCGAGCCCCTGACCTTCCACTCCCGGGATCGGGGCTGTTTCTCCTCGCCCGGTCAATCCGTCCTCGGTCTGAACGCGAAGTTGCAGGCCGCTGCGGTCGCCGATCCCACCCGCACCGGTCGCGAGCGACTCGATAAGGCGAATGTCGATAGTTGTGGCTTCAGCTGTGGAGATCACCATGGCTCTCACAGACTTCCAGAAATTTGGCGATCCGTGTGCCAACCTCGTCACAATTCTCGACATGAACGACATGTCCAGCGTCGGCCACTACGTGCAGTTCACCGGACGGCACGCCTTGGGCCATCTGTTCAGCAATCTCTACGTATCGGGTGTCGAGCGCTCCGGCGATCGCGAGCAGCGGCGAGCGGAACGACTCCAATGACTGCCACAGGGGCGGCATCGACCCGGTTCCGGTGCTGCGCAGGCTGTTGGCGAGCCCGAGCACGGAGTTCGAACGTCGTTGTGTTCGGGTTGCGGTGAGCGCGTCGTCGGTGAGCAATGCTCGGTAGGGGCCAAACAAGTCAAGCTCCAGCCACTCGTCAACGAACTCGTCGACGCCGATCTGCTCGACTCGGTCGGCGAGTTGCTGGTCCTGGTCGTAGCGACGTGCCCGATCGGTGGGCTCGTCGATGCCGGGCGTCGAGCTGATCGATGTCACCGACGCGAAGTACCACGGCGCTCGCGCGGCCATGGACAGCGCAACGCGCCCGCCCATGGAATAGCCAATCAGGTGAGTGGACCCTGGCTCTCGTGGTCCAATCAGCGACAGCACTTGGTCGACGACCGATGCCATCGAGTACGTCTCGGGATGTTCAGGCGAGTCGCTGACCCCATGGCCAACGAGGTCGACGAGCAGGGCGGGGCGAGCGCCCCGGCACTTCTCGACAAGGTCGACCATGGTGGACCCGTCGCCGGTAAATCCGTGAAGCGCAACGACGAGGGTCCCATCGCCATCGATCTGACGAACACCCAGGTGGGTTCCATCGGCGGTGAGTATGCGTGTGGGGCCAGTTTGGTCGTCAGTCACGATTCGGGGTTACTCATCGACGCTCGAAGGGCGGCAGCGAAGTGCAGTCGCTCTGGCGTGTCGACCGGAACTTCGATCAGGACAACGCCGGGCTGGTTCTTTGTATCGAGCAGCGCGGTCCGAACATCGGTTGTTTCGACGTAGGTTATGCCCGGATGGCCGGCGAGAAAGCTGAACGTTGTGCCGTGAGGCGTATGAAATATCTCCTGAAACAGTGAATCGTCCAAGGCGTCTCTGATCGGGAGCTGGGAGAAGATTCCGCCACCGTCGTTGTTCGGCACGATCACGCGAAGAGCAATGCCCTTTCGCGCCGCAGCCAAGAGTCCACCGATGTCGTGGATGGTCGCAACGTCGCCGACGAGCACATAGGTGTCACCGCCGCCGGTGCCTGCCAGATGCACACCGCTTGCGGTTGCGATTACGCCATCGATCCCGTTGATGCCACGATTCGACAGAACCCGTGCCGTGGTGTCATGGGCAAAGGTGTCGATATCGCGCACGGGCATCGAACTCGACGCAACGATCGTGTCGCCACTGCTCGCAGCCTCGCCAAGGATCCGAGCAACATGGGCTTCGGTCGTTGTTGGCCAACTCGCAAGCACCGAGTCGACGGAGCGTGTCGCCAACGTCGAGAGGTCAGCCCACCGCTCGAGCCAATCTGCGTTGTCGGGGGCCGCGTCGACCTGCTCAGCAACGGCGGCGAGCAGTAGGGCAGGGTTGGTGGTGAGGCGAGCCGTACTCCTATGCGATGGGTCGTGCCACAGCGACGTCGGGTCGACGAGGACATGGGCGCCGTGTTGGCGCTCCCACCAGAGCCGGACGGACTTCGCGGTTGGCGTTTGGCCCAGCCGAATGATCAGATCCGCGGTGGGCGCGCTCGCGGCGGTGACGGCGAGGGAAGGACACGACACGCGACATGGCGAACCATGCGGTAGACCGCTCAGTACATCTGCAATGACGGCAATGCCGAGGTGCTCGGCAGCAGCGACGATCGCTGCGCCGTGCTCGTTGGTCATTGCCGAATCCGGCCCAGCGACGATCACGGGGGAGTCCGAAGCCCCGAGAAGCTCAGCCAGGTAGTCGACCTCGTTGTGGTCGGTCGCTGGCGCGGCTACCAGTCGATCCGGAACGTCAGGAGCTGCAATGGCATCACTTTCGGGTTCGAGCGGGAGGCGAAATGGCCAATTCACGTGGACCGGGCCATGCTCGCTGGTTGCCGTGACGACGCTGCGCCATCCCGCACGTACCGCAAAGCGAGCTCCGCCGTTACCTCCGACCGCCATGGTGATCTCGTCGCGGACCTGGCGGGCGTACAACCCGCGCTGATCGAACGCTTGGCCGACTCCCCAGTTTTGATGCTCCGGCGGGCGATCCGCGGTGATCACCACGAGCGGAACACCGCTCATCGACGCCTCAGCAATGGCGGGAAGGTAGTTCGCCGCTGCGGTTCCCGACGTGCAGACAAGTCCGACCGGCTGGCCGCTTTGCTTTGCGTAGCCGAGCGCTACGAAGGCGGCGACACGTTCGTCGTGTTCGATCGAATAGGAAAGCTCTGGGCTCCGTGTGACAGCAATGGCCAACGCCGTGGAACGCGAACCGGGTGAAACGACTACGTGGGCGAGCCCGCCAGCGGCCGCGCCAGCAAAGAAGTGCTCAGCAGCAGCGGTTGGGTCGATGGGCTGATCGCGCTCTGAGTCTCTGGGTAGAACCGTCATTGGTGGCTGAGCTTACGCCAGGGTGTTCAGGTGTCGTCGCTTGCTATGTCGAGAAACTCTTCGTTGTCCAGGTCCCTGCTGTTGGATGCCTGCTCGATCCGTTCGCGCGCCTGCGCGGCGACACCTTCGCCAAAGAGTACGTCGACGAGGGGGAATGGATTTTCCCAGTTCGAGTCACCCGTGGGGGCCCATTGCATGTGCAGATGCGGTGCGCCTCGTGCATTGCCGGAGTCTCCTACCGTGCCGACCGTCTGACCGGCGTAGACACGTTGGCCCTCTTCGAATTCGCCGACTTCGTCGAGGTGGGCAAAGTAGTACCGCGATCCGCTGTCACCAATGAGGTAGATGCTGAGCCCGCCGAGTGATCCGTTCGTTGTTCGTTCAACGTGGCCGTCTTCGATGGCGCGCAGGTCAATGCCTGTCTGGGCGAGCATGTCGTTGCCTTTGTGGGTTCGTCCTCCTGAGCGTGGACGCCCCCAGTCGTTGAAGAAGGGCTTGCGCAACGCGGCTACGGGAAAGGCTGCGTGTGCAATGTCGAACTGTTCGGTTTCCTCAAGGAGGGGGATGAATGCGCTCTCGGTAACGGCGACTTCTCGTTCGAGAGTGGCGACTCGTGACTCGAGAATTCGAGCGGTCCCCGCGGTGCCTTCGCTTGGGTCGGCAAGGGCCAAGCGCAATTCGAGCGCTTCTGTCGCAATGGCGAGTTCGTCGAGTTGGGTTCGGGCGTCGAGGCGTGCAAGGACCAGTTCGTTCCGCCGTTCGGCAGGCAGAAAGGGTGCACCGAGCGCCGTGGGGGCTTGGGTGCGGGGTTCCAGGATCGGCAGTGACGACAGTTCGGTGTTTGCCCCTGCCGATGGCGCAGCCGCAAGGCTTATCGAAGCGACAAGCGTGGCGAGGGTCGCCAACGCAGCGAGTAGCCGTTGGCGGCCTTGTAGAACTCCCATAGCGGACCGACTGTAGGGCACTTCATCGACGACCCCCAAGTTGGAGTGGCCGCTTGCGCGCGCAGAGTGATAACACGCACAGGGCGTCAGTTCAGCGACGAACCAATCTGTGCCAGGACTGCCGGCGCTTCCTCGGTGAGCTCGAGCACCGCTCGACCACCAATCGTTGCATTGCGGGTCGGCAACACCACCGACTCAGGGTTTGTTGTTCGGATCGTGTTGGCGATCGAGAACGCATCGCTGAGCGAGGTGGCATCGTCGATTACGACCGCCGAGGCAAGAGCGCTACCCATCTGGTCGAGAACCCTCGGATTGCGTTGAGCAGCAACCTTGGCAAACAGGGCCCGCATGAACGCTTGTTGGCGTTGGACGCGCCCGAGATCACTCGTACCGTCGGTCACCTCCACGCCGTTGATGATCTCGGTATAGAAGCGACTGCGCACATAGGCCAACGCTTGGGTTGAATCGAGCGTCACGGTGCCTGCCTGGGGAAGATCGAGTCCCGAGCGGGTGTCGAACGCAGGATTTTCGATCGTGACCTCGACGCCACCGACGGCATCGACCAAACCAATGAAGCCGACCAGGTCGATTTGGACGTAATGAGTAATGGGTATCTGTAGCTCGGATTGAACGGTGTTGATCAACGCGGTGGGTCCGTCGTTGAACGCCGTGTTGATGCGTTGGGGCTCACCACCATCGATTGGAAGCCACAAATCACGCGGCAACGAGAGGAACTTGGCCGAACCGTCTTCCTGAAGCCGCAGAACCATGAGGGTGTCGGTTCGCTCGCCGGTAATTGGAGCTTCCCCCTCATCGCGCCCAATGATGAGACCAGCGTTGGTTGTCTCGCCGTCGATGCCATCACGGGAGTCCGTACCCACGAGCAACAGGTTCACGCCATCGATAGGTGGGGGGCTCAAGGTCTCTGCTACGGCGACACGCTCAACGCTGTCGAATATCTGACGTGCACGAAACAGCGGGACAATTATCACCGCGGCAACGATGACGAACAGCAGTCCAAGAACAAGTGGCCAACGACGTCGACGAGGGCGCCCGCTGACGAACTCGGTCTGCTCACCCGCTGGGCTCGCGGCGCGCTCTTCTTGCCACGTGGGTTGAGCCTGTCGCTGCGGGCGGCGAACCCGCGGCGAGGCAACGGGATGTTCCTGCTCCCACGCAGGCTCGATTGGCTGGTCATCGAACTGAGGAATCTTCGCCAATCGAGCGCGAAAGTCCTCCCGATTCCCGGGTTGTTGGTCGCTCACCCCTCCAGTCCACCATGACAACACGCGTTTGGGGTGGCGCTCGGAGAATATTCACTACGCGTACAAGCCGTGAGAAGTTGCTTCGCGGTTTCGACGCTGCGTGGAAGGTGTGCAAGCATGGAGGCTTACGGGCGGCCGCAGGGTGCTTACGAGACCAAGAGAAGAAGCAAAACATGTCTGTAAATGAGCGACGACTAACCGGCAGAGATGTCTTGGCTAAGACCTTTCAGGCCAAGACCAAACGAGGGTTTGATCCCATTGAGGTCGATGCCTATCTCGAATTGGTAGCGGCCCAGATCGACGTCCTGCACGCCGACGTAGCCAATGCGTCTGCGACGAGCGATGCAGCCGTGGTCCCGGCAAATGTCGAGATGGAGCAGCAGAACCAAGAGCTCTTGATCGAGGTTCAACAACTACGTACCGAACGCGACGAATACGTTGCCCAGATCCAGCAGTTCTCCGCGAACGAGCAGGCTCTGCGAGCCGAGAACGACCAACTGCGTACTCAGCTGACCTCCATTGCACCTCCACCACCGCTGGCTGCAGAAGTCCAGCCAGAGACCCTTGTCGACGAAACTCAACTCGTCGACGACTCCGACGGTCGAGGTGCTGAAGAGAGCTACGAACTGGTCCTGCGGATGGCTCGCCGTTCCGCTGAAGAAACCATCTCCGAAGCGCACAGCAGGGCCGACGAGATCGTGGCAGAAGCCAACCTCACGGCATCGCAGATTGCCAAGGAAAGCGACCGCAAGGCCTACGAGGCTGCCAACAAGGTCCAGGCCGAGTTGGCCTCGGTCACCGCCGAGATCGGCACCCAACAAAACACATTGCGAGTCCTGCAGGCGCAAGCCACAGATCAACGCAACGAGCTGCGCGATATCGCCCAGAGGATCCTCGTGATCGCCGACGACGACGGTGCCCGCTACGAGGGTGTTGGCGTTGTCGATCTGCGAGAGAACACCCAGGCAGACTCCACCGTCTAGTCATTCACACATAGCATCGGGTCGTGGTCACGATCTGTTGCGTGGGGGATTTGGTAGTCGACGTCGTTGTCGACCTTGATCGCGACCCACAACGCGGTACCGATACCCCTGTATCGATCGTGCATCGACGTGGTGGCTCCGCGGCAAACGTGGCCGCAGCCACGGTCATCGCTGGCGGTGTAGGTCGCTTTGTTGGCCAGGTCGGTGCTGATCCGGCAGGGTCCATGCTCACCGCGCAGATGGAACAGCTCGGCGTCGAATTGACGGTCACGCGTCATGGCACGACGGGGACCATCGTCGTGCTTGTCGATGCGAGCGGGGAGCGCTCTTTTCTTTCCGATCGGGGTGCGGCTGTTCACCTGTCGTATGCGCCCAACACGGTGCTCGACGGTGTCGACGTTCTGCATGTACCGGCCTACTCGCTGATGACCGGTCCGCTCGCCGACACAACCCAGTCGCTCATAGGTGACGCCGTACAGCGCGCCATCCCGGTAAGCGTGTCGGCAAGCTCGGTGTCATCGCTCGCCGACTACGGCCGAGAGCAATTTCTAGACCTGCTCAAGGCAGTGCAACCCTATGTGCTGCTCGCGAATCGCGACGAGGCCCGCTTCTTGCTCGAAGGGCACCCGTGGTTCCCGCACGCCTCGGCCACCGTTGTCACAAACGGCCCCGGCGAGGCACGCTATAGCAAGCCAGACGGCACCGACGTGCGCGTTGCTCCCGAACCCGTAGACGCCCTCGACACGACCGGCGCGGGGGATGCGTTCGCGGCGGGCTTCCTCGTTTCCTATCTTCGCGACCACGACCCCGAGGCAGCGTTGAGGAACGGACACTCTTTGGCGCGTGGTTCACTACTGAATCCGGGTGCGGCGATTACCGACGCGATCAACCTTGAAAGTGAAACAGCGCAGTGACCCTAACGCCCCCGATTTCGATGTCTCCCGAGGTCCGCGATGCACTCGCCTCGAACCGGGCGGTCGTTGCGCTCGAGTCGACGGTCTATTCAAACCTCGGTCTGCCCACACCGGACAACGCCAGAGCTCTCGACCGTTGCATCGAAGCTATTCGAAGTAGAGGAGCTGTCCCGGCGGTTACCGCGGTCCTCGACGGCGAGATCCGAGCGGGGATCACCGAGGCCGAACACGACCGAATCTTGGGACAAGCGACAAAGGTTGCCGAACGAGACATCGCGGTCGCGATCGGCAAGCGCTGGCCGGTTGGAGCAACGACCGTCTCGGCGTCGCTCGCGATTGCGGAGGCAGCTGGCATTCAGGTCTTTGCGACGGGAGGGATTGGGGGAGTGCATCGAGGATCCGAGCACACCGGCGACGTGAGCGCAGACCTCGGTGCGATCGCGCGCCACGGTGTGGCAACGATCTCGGCTGGGGCAAAGTCGTTTCTCGACCTGCCGCGAACGCTCGAGGCCCTGGAGACGCTCGGTGCAACGGTCGTTGGTTGGCGAACCGACGTCTTGCCAGCCTTCACGGCACGTTCGACCGCCTATGAGTTGCCACATCGAGTCGACGAGATCGACGAACTCGCTCGGGTGAGCGCGGCTCAACTTTCCTTCGGACGCGGAATCTTCATTGCGAATCCCGTGCCTGTTGGCGATGCCCTCGACCAGGATGTCCACGACGAGGCGCTTGCACAGGCCCTCGACGATGCTGACAAAGCGGGGATAACGGGTGCGCGGGTGACACCGTTCGTCCTCGGTCGGATTGCCGAGGCGACAGATGGAGCTTCGGTGCCAGCGAACATCGCGCTCGTAGAGAACAACGCCGCTCTCGCTGCAGAATTGGCGGTCGCTTTCGTTACGACGTGAGCGGTGCCAAATTCGGGCTAGGCCGCTGCTTCACCTGAATCGGGCAACGCGCTGTGCTCGGCGGCGGCCGGAGGTGCCTGCTGGGGAACCGGTGGTGGTTGCACAGCTTCGGGCTGACGAATTTGCGTGGCGCCA
>CAZMYN010000074.1:0-1173 GCA_964570495.1 uncultured Acidimicrobiales bacterium
CCGATGGCAGTCCGTTCGTTCATGAGCGTCGTGAGCGACGCACGCCAACCCTCGCCAACGTCACCGACCCGATGCGCGTCGGGGACTGCCACGTCGGTCAGGTACACCTCGTTGAACTCGGCCTCGCCGGTGATCTGGCGCAACGGCCGCACCTCGACCCCGTTGGAGCGCATATCGAGGGCGAAGTAGGTCATCCCCTTGTGCTTGGGAAGATTCGGGTCGGTGCGCACGACCAACATTGCAAAGTCGGCCAAGTGCGCAAGCGTGTTCCACACCTTTTGGCCGCTGACCATCCAAACGTCGCCGTCACGAACCCCTTTGGCTGCAAGGCCCGCAAAGTCTGAGCCGGCGCCGGGCTCGGAGAACAGCTGGCACCACTTCTCCTCGCCGGTGAACATCGGGCGCAAGAACCGCTCCTTCACCTCATCGCTACCGTGCGCTTCGATCGTTGGGCCGGCGAGGTGGCGAAAGAACATCGTGGGGTCTTCGCGCTCTCGACCGGCCTCGACGAGACGCTTCTCGATGTGTTGTTGCAGCTTCGGCGCTAATCCCAGGCCGCCGCTGCCCTCCGGGAAGTGCACGAACCCCAAGCCCGCATCGAACTGATGGCCTCGAAACTCGATCGTGGGCATCGACGCCGGGTCGTGCTCAGCGAGAAGCGCATCGATTGCGGTGTCAACAACTTCGAGTGGGTCGCTCATTGCACGACGCTACCTCCCGTGGTCCCCATCGCGGAAATACTCCCAGTTTTGGTACGAGGGCTGTACTACAGTGGCCTAGTTGGAGAGGGCCTATCAGCGGGCATTGCTTTGAAAGACCTCACCACACATGACAGTCGACGACCCTTCGCCGAGCACCGATAACGTTCTTGGCTCGCGAAACACCGATCCGCTTCGCACCGTTATCACCGAACCAACGGTGGTTGATCTGCGCGAGGACGGCGCGGTGTTCGACGAAGTCGACATTGCCGCGCTGCACGCCGAGATCGACCGGCTCAACAGCCGAATCCACCTTCTCGAAACCGAGCGAGGTGACCAGCGCCCGTCCGGCGCGCTCGGAGGTCACGAACCAAAGACCCACGCTCCGGGAGGTCCAGTCATGCGCCGCCGGACCCGCTCGTCGAACCGCCAGACCGGCTGGCAACCCGCAAAGCGCTAGGCCCTAGGCGTTAGG
>CAZMYN010000074.1:1273-14070 GCA_964570495.1 uncultured Acidimicrobiales bacterium
CAGGGTCGTGTCGCCGGCCTCGACCTCACCGAGAAGTTCTTCGAGTTCGTCGCGCGCCTCGCTTTGAAGACGCTCGAACTCGGCGAAGTCAGGAAGCGCTTCCTCGGCTTCTGCGAACTTGCCGAGGATGTCGTCGAGACGCTGGGCAACTTCGGGACCTACTTCACCGAGATCGAGACTTCCCGACGGCCCTGAAGGCTCGGTGGCGGTGGCACCGTTTACCGGCGGCGCGGTGGTTTCGCCGACGAGGATTCGCGCTTCCTCGAAGGTGATGTCGAAGAGTTCAGAAAGCGCACCCGCATACGTCGGTGCGAAACCGAGCCGGTCCTCTTGAACCACAGCAACGAACTGGACGGTTGGTTCGGTGACCTCGTCGGGGCTGTCCTCAAGGCGTTCACGCTGAACATAGAACGGACGCACGTAAATCACCGAGTTCTCGACGAGCAACGGCACGAGGTTCCCCGAGAGGAAGTTCGAACCGCCACGACCGAGCTCGGTGCTCTCCTCGGAGATCTCCGGGTCGGAATTCAAAATGCCGTCGATCTGGATTGGACCGCGAGCAGACACATTTGTCCCCGCTCGCACCTCGTATTCACGAAGTTCAAGCTCGCCGGACGGACTGATACGCCCGGCCATGTAGGCACGTAACTCCGGCACCCGCGACGGCACGAACGTACGGGTGATCACGAAGCTCGTTTCGTCTTCGTCGGGAAGCTGCGTTACTTGGTAGTACGGGTCTACCGGACGGCTCTGAGTCGAGATGACCGCAGGTCGACTCGGATCTCCACCCTCGATGATCGTTGCACGAGGCACACCGCCGGACTGGGAGTCGGGGTTTGCCGCAATGGCCCAGCCAAGGTCGCCGGTGAAGAACTCGCCGACGTTGCTGAGCTGGTAGCGACCCCACATGCTCGTCTGGATGTTGAAGAGATCTTCGGGGTAGCGCAGATGTGCAGAGACCTCGGCGGGCATCTCTGAAGCGTCCTTGAACAGTGCACCGAACTCTTGGCGATAGGCACGCAGGATTGGGTCGTCGGGGTCGGTGACGTAGAACTGGACCGTGCCGTTGTATGCGTCGACGACGACCTTGACCGAGTTACGCACGTAGTTGAAGTTGGTGCGCAGGCCCGAATCGCCAGGCAGCTGTGAGACGTCGGCAAATTCGCCGTACGGGAATCGGCTCGAAGTCGTGTACGCGTCGAGCACGTAGGAAATGCCGCCGTCGACTACGACCGGGTACGGGTCGGAATCGTATTGGAGGAATGGGGCGATCTTCTGAGCACGTTCGGTGATGTCGCGAGCGAACATCACTTCGGTGTCTTCGGTGATGATGCCCGAGATCAGCGGCTCGATTGCGCCGAAGCGGAAGGCGAACGCAAGACGAGGGAAGAAGCTCGACATGGGGATGCCGCCGGTGCCCTCGTACTGGAAACCCTCGATGAAGCCGCCGTCGAACTCGGCTTCGGTCGTGCCGGTCACCGCGTACGTTTCGACATCTTCGCCGAAGTAGATCTGCGGTTGATCGATTTCGATGGTGCCCTCGAGACGGTTCTCAAGAGGAACGCCGCCGATTAAGAATTCGGGTTCGCCTCGGACGTTGAACTCATTGGCGGGCGCGAGCGCCAGGCCGTAGCCGTGGGTGCGAATGGCGTGGCGTACCTGCCAGGACACGCTGGGCTGGTTCGCGAGCTCTCGCGCACCAATGACAACGGGCGTCAGTTCGCCGTCGATCACGTAACGGTCGACGTCGACCTTCTCGGAGAAGTTGTCGTAAACCTCGAGGTCCTGCTGGTTGCGGGTGAACGAGTCGTCGACGATGCGAGGATCGAGCAAGCGGACCGTCGAGAACGCTCCGGCGTTACTCAGCACTTCCTCGCTCGTGAGCGGGTCGTCGCTGAATTGGAAGTCGGCGTCGATGACGTTGTCGAGCCCCAGGCCGTCGCGCGTAGCTGCGATGTTGCGTTCGATAAAGACGCGTTCGCGTGCGAGCTCATCGGGGGCAACTTGGAACTGTTGAATGACCGCGGGGTAAATGCCGCCAGCGAGAACCGCAATGAGTCCCCAGAGCCCAACCGCTACGACCGGCAGTGCCCATCCCCGACGCCAAATGTTTGCGACCAGCAAGCCAATCGAGAAGAGCGAGATCAGCAACAACAGCTGGATAGCGGGCAGGCTGGCCTCAAGGTCGGTGAAGAAGGCGCCGCGACCAAAGCCCTGCGTCGAGCCGAGGAGTTCGAATCGTTGCAGGTAGTAGTCCGCAGCCTTGAGAGCAGCGAGCACGGCCAAGATGACCGAGATATGGGCCTTGACCTGCGGGGTGGTTCGACCTTCGATCGTCTGAAGTCGGATGCCGCCGTTGATGTAGTGCCAGATGGCGGTGATGATCCCGATGATGATGAAGGCAGCAAAGAACCAGCTGACCACAAACGATAAGAACGGCAACCGGAACACGTAGAACGAAAGATCTTGACCAAAGACCGGGTCGACCTCGTCGAAGGAAACGGGATTGGTGAACAGGACCCATTCGTTCCATTGCGCTGCGGCGCCGCCTCCGGCTACCAGTGCAAAAAAGCCGGCGATTGCGAAACGGATAAGGCCGTTGCGGCGACCGACCGTCTCGTGCCAACGACCGAGAAGTTCTTCCTCGGGGCCTGGTGGGCGAAGGGCCGGCGCAATGCGATCGGCGATCACCAAGTTGAGCCACGCAAGAACAAAGAAGATGGCCACAAAGATGACCGAGAGGATGATCTGTGCGCCGAGGATTCCTGTCCAGATCTCCGTCCGGTCGAGGTTATTGAACCAGAGGTAATCGGTGTACAGCGTCAGGATTCCGCGGAGCGAAGCGAGGATCGCGAGCGCGGCGACAACGATCACTGCGCCGACTACGCGGCGACGACCCGACCGGGCGACGCCAGACTCTTCAATATCTTCGGTAGCCATGTTCTCCCACGTTATCGGGCGAGCGCTTCGGGTTAGCAGCGCCTCCCCGGGTTCGTCCGCTCAAATTGGCTTTATGTGTCACACCAACCAGCTGCGAAATCCAGCTCTAGCTGTGTACGACAGCGTCGCTACGCATCACTGCATCGGCTACCTCTGCAACGCGTTGGGTCTTGATTCCGCGATAGACGCTACGCAGCGACGAGACCGCAGCTTCCTTGTCATCTCCAGCAGTATCGAGTCCGTCACCAACGCGTCGTCGAATCGTCGAGACGAGATCGTCGATCGACTCTCGCGCCAACGTCGACCCATCGCTCGTCATTTCGCCAACAGCAACCACCCAGTACGCCTCGCAGTGATCTGTCGCAGCGCCCAACAACTCGTCGAGTGATGGCATCAGCTCAGCAGCCTTGACCGTCGACATAGCCTTGCTCTGCTCATCGGCGAGAACGCGCTTCAACCGCCGCGCAAGCTCCGATGAATCAACGTCGGCTTTGGCCGGAGCGGTCTTCTTCGTGCCCGAGGACTTCGAACTCTTTGTCTTCTTGCTCTTGGTCTTTGCCTTGGGCTTTTTCTTGGTCTTCTTCTTTGCGGGCTTTTCGGATTCGGAACGCAGGCTGGCGAAGAGATCCTCAACTTCACCGCTACCTTCGGCCGAGACATCCTTTTTCGTCGAGGCGTCTTTGCTCGAGGCGCTAGCGAGGTTCGTAACGGTTGCGCCGCCACTCGACTTCTTTGTGCTCTTGGCGTCCTTTGCGTCCTTTGCCTCACTGACCTTCTTCGATGGGAGTGCTGCCGAGGTTGGGGGTTCCGACGTTCGAGCCCCGGCCTCGCGACCTCTCGCCGGGTGCGATGCCGTGTCGACCTCGGTGCGCGCCTGATCGAGTTGGACGACCGGGGCAAGAGCCGAAGGAGCATCCGCAGTCTCGGTCGACGCTGCTGGCTCGCTCTCCTGTGGCGATTCGTCATCACTCGAATCAGCCTCGACCGCTGGACTGTCATCGGGGGTCAGGTTCTCGCTGCTGAGCGATTCGGTGCTTGGCTCCTCAGCGCTGTCGCCGTCGGATTCGGTGCTGTCTTCAGCTTCGGTGCTGGCGTCTTGGGAGGAAGCACTGCTGTCTTCGGCTTCGTCGGTGGTGCTGGCTTCGATGACAGTTTCACCGGAGTCGCCCGCATCATCGCTGCCCGTGTTCTCCGGAGCGATCTCAGCGGGCGGATCGGCAACCGGCTCGCTCGCCGAAGCGTCGACGACCGGTACCGGTCCCGTGTCGAGCAACCCCGTCAGGCGGGCGGTCTCGATTTCTTCTTCGAGCTCCTCGATGGTCGTCTCCGACACCGAATGGCCAGCGGTCTCGGCCGCAGCACGAGCCTCCGACATCGAAATCGTGAGTTCTTCGGAAATCTCGTCGAGGGCACGGCGGACAGTCTCGTGAGATGCGAGCAGGCGCTCGCGACCCGCACGGAGCTGTTCAATCTGACGTCGAGCCGCTGACCGGCGCCGCGCGAGATCCTCAAGGATCTGTCGGCGAGTGAGTTCAGCTTCACGAATAATCCGAGCCGCATCGGCGTCGGCCAACTCGCGTTCGCTCGATCCTTCGGTGCGCGCCTGCTGGGCTTGGGCCTCGGCGCTGGCCAAAATCTGCGCCGCTGCCTCGTTGGCCTCGGCTCGGCGCTGCTCGACAACCTCTTCGGCCGAAGACCGAATTCGCTCGGCCTGCTCATCGGCCTCGGCGGAACGTTGCGCATAGACCTGTTCGGCAGCCGCCGTGATGTCGCCAGCTTCGCTCTCGGCTTCGGCGATCCGGTCAGCCGCAGCAGCGCGAGCCTCAGAAAGAACCCGCGCAGCATCCTGGCCAAGCCGTTCGGTTAATTCGGCCTCGTCGAGGTCGACCGGGGCCTGCACCGGGGTTGGTTGATTCTCGAGCTCGGCTTGCAACGACTCGACCACCTCAGCCAAGCCATCGCGTTCTTTGACCAGCGCGTCTCGATCGGATTCCAGATTCGAGACGGTCTTGGCCGCCTTGGACAGATGGTCCCGAACCTCATCAGGGTCAAGACCACGGCGCTTTGTTTCAAAGGATGCGCCGCTGATGTCATCGGGCGTCAGATACTCGCTCATCACCACTAAGAGTAGGTGACCCCGATCGGTGAGCTAGGGATTACAGCTCGTCGGCGGTCGGGAGATCTGTGGCGTTGCCACCAAATTCGGCAACGATCTCGAGCGCATCGTTGAGCGTCGATACCGATTCGATTCGTAGATCGTCGGCCGAAACCGCTGCGCGAGCCTCTTCGAGGTTGGCCGCGGGAACGAGGAAGATGTCTGCATCGACATCGACAGCTGCGAAGGCCTTTTGGTGGACTCCACCAATTGGACCAATGTTGCCTGCTCGGTCGATCGACCCGGTTACAACAATGTTCGCGCCACCGGTGAGATCGCCTTCGGTAAGTACGTCGAGCACGGTCATGGTGAACGCCAGGCCAGCGGACGGCCCGCCAATGTTCTCGGTCGTAAAGCGCACCTCGATCGGCAGGTCGGCATCGCGGAACTGCGTCGAGACGTTCAACAAGCCAGCACGTTCAAGAATTCGTACGCCGAGCGTGACCTCGCCGCTGATGAGTTCTTCACCGGTCGCGGTGTCTCGCAACGCTTCGATCGAAACGACATCGCCCGCACGACGTTCGACCAGTTCGGGCACGAGATCTCCGAACGACGCGACCGGCACATCGCCGACGCGAACGATCCGATCACCGACCTCCAAGAGATCTTCGACCGAACCGCCCTCGATCACTTCACCGATGTAGGCGCCGCGCTCCTCACCAGTTGGATCCTCGCCAGCACCAACGCCAAGGAAGCCAGCGGTATCGCGGGTCAGCTCGACGGTAACGGTCTGAGGATCTTCACCGGCACGGCCGGCGACGATCTGAACAGAGGTATCGAGTTGAGTTTGGAGATAGTCGACGAGGTCGCTGAGCTCGGTCACCGGACGACCATCGATCGACGAAATGACGTCGTTGCGAGCCAAGACACCGTCGAGAGGTCCACCCTCGACAACATCGACAATCACAACCCCAGCAGGCTCATCTGTCTCGAACCCGAGGTGTCCAAGGGCTGCAGCGATGGCGGAGTTCTGCGACGTGATCATGAGTTGCGCGTTCTCTTCGCGCTGCTCGTCGAGCGTGCGACCCTGCAACAACTCGTCCTCGTGGAAAATCTCTGAGCCATCATCGAGTCGTGCCACGACCCATCGAAAAGGCGTCAAACGACGCTGGGTTACGGTCACAAAGCTGACCTCGCCAGGGCTCATGAAGGCGGGGGTCCCTTCGACCGCAACGAATTCCTCGGTTTCGAACGTGCTACCGGGCTCGAGCGCCAAATACGGGAGAGTGATCGTAAAGGCGAGGACGCCAGCGATCATCCCGGCCAACATCGAAAAGCCAATGAACGCCCAGCCAACTTTGCCGACTCGGCCTTCCTCGGCCTCGGAACCCTCGTCGAGGATTGGTGTAGGCCCGTCGGGTACTGGGTCGACTACGATGATGGAGGGTTCGGCTGGATCAGTCATCCCCGAAGTCCTCTCGATTCAGTCTTTCCAGGTAGAACCGAAGACCAGAAGAAGTTATGTACACATGACAAGCATCTCACGACATGAAGAGAACCCAACATCGTCTCGACAGCTTCCCGTCGAGCCAAAGCCCGAGCGCGGGTTTTTTCAACAGCTAGGGGTTGGGCTACAAGCGCCAGCTCAAGCTGAATATGGTTCGGATGCCTACCCATCGGTGCTGCGCCGACTGAGCTCAGCGGTGCTGTTGCTCATACTGGTCGTAGTTATCGGCGTAGCGATCGCAGCGGTGATTGGTTCGATCATTCTGATTGCTGGCTTCCTTCTCGAACAAGCGATCAGCTAAACGCCGCTCGACGCTCGACGAATCGCTGCCTAGCGGCCGAACAGTCCGCGTCGAGGTGGCGTCGGGTCATCGTCATCGTCGCCCGAGACCGAAGGGAAATCGCCGAGACGGTCCGCTACTGCTGACCGGTCACCGAATAGTCCGCTCGTCACGGTTGGGGTCTCGCCCTCTAGCGACGCATCTTCCATGTGCTCTGTATCGATCGTCTGAGCACCAGGCTCGACGTCGGCGACGTCTTCCTCGACCGTGTCGGCGGCGTACGCCCCCGAGAACTCCGGTTCGTGCTCAGGTTCGGCGTCATCGCCAGCGTGCTCGGCCGCCGCGGCCTCCTGAGTAAAGGTGTCTTTGTCCGCATCGGCTGCGGGCACGGGAGGCGCCATCGGCGCGGCGTGATCTGTTGCATCGGCCGGAGCGCTAGCAGCGGCGTTCGAGGCAGCGGTGACTTCAACGCGGTAGTACGGCTTGAAGTCGTAGGTGAGCTCCTCGGTCTTCATAATGCGAGGACGCTCGATCGCATCGACGTTGCGTAAACGCTCTGCCGTCACGATTGCTAGATCGAGATCAGCACACTCTTCGAGGCCCGACGAGCCGTCTTCTCTCTGATAAACCACTATGTAGGCCATGACTTGCTCCAGGAACTTGGGCGGATGCGAGTCCATCGGCGTCCAACCCCCCAACTTGAGTAGCGAGGCGCCTTGATCAACTCCCGTTCTGACCTCATCATTGCCGAACAGAGCCGAGATGTCACTGCTCTTGTTGCAGCGCTGACCACAGGCGACCCGAGTTGGCGCAGTTTGGCCATGGGAGCGCTGCACCGCCTCGATGCCCTAACAACCGAACAATTGCGCTCTGGGCTCACCGATAAAGACCGCAATGTCCGAATACGGGCCATCGAAATTGCGATCGGAACCCCCGCCATTGATCTCGCTCCGCTGCTCAACGATCCCGACGATCTCGTCGTCGAATCAGCAGCGTGGGCAATGGGCGAACGCGAAGACTCCGACGCATCTGGGGTCAGCGCACTCTGCGCGATAGCAACGAAACACGAAGTATCGATCTGTCGCGAAGCCGCGATCGCTGCACTCGGGGCGATTGGATCACCCGATGGGCTGCCCGCGATCCTCGCCGGCCTCGACGACCGAGCACCCGTCAGACGCCGCGCGGTGCTCGCACTTGCTCCCTTCGACGGACCCGAAGTGTCCGCTGCACTGCTCAAGGCAACCTCGGACCGAGATCGCCAGGTCCGCCAAGCCGCCGAAGACCTTCTCTGACAATCGAACGAACGAACTGGTTCACCCTGTCAAACGTGTAAGACTCACAACCGCTGAGCATGGAACAAGACGAAGGGACCTGCGGTGGCACAACCCACAATCCGCGGGTACTCGATTGGTGAACGCATCGGCAGCGGCGGATTTGCTTCCGTCTACCTCGCAACCGACGAGTCGGGCCGCGAGGTCGCGATCAAGGTTCTGCACGATCACACGTCGAATCCCTCCGACCTTCGGCGCTTTGAACGTGAACGAGCCACGATGCGTGCGCTCAACGGACACCCGAACATCGTTGCCATCTACGACGCGGGTACCGCCGACGACGAACGCCACTTCACGGTTCTTGAGTATGTGAGTGGCGGGTCGGTCCGCGACCGGTTGGCTCAAGGCGGTGCACTGCATTGGGCGACCGTGGTAGAGGTTGGTGTGCAGATCTGTGCAGCGCTCGACGTTGCTCACCGCAGCGGCGTTCTGCACCGCGACGTCAAACCGGCCAACATTTTGCTGGAAGACAACACCGCCAAACTGAGCGACTTCGGAATTGCTCGCCTGATCGGCCAGAGCCAGGTGACCGCGGCACAGTCGATCATCGGCACGTTGGCCTACACGCCGCCGGAGGTCTTCCACAACCGACCCTTCGATGGCCGTGGCGACATCTACCAACTCGGAATCACGTTGTATGAGATGTTGCTGGGCCGGGCGCCGTTTACCTCGGCCGCCGCCGACAACAAGGCAATGATCATCCGCCGGATCCTCGACAACCCCGCCCCGCCGCTCGCTCAGTTCGATGTTCCGCTCGAACTTTCGAACCTGCTCGATGAGGTACTGGCTAAGGACCCCGCCGACCGCCCGCAGACCGCCGAGTCGTTCGCTCGACGACTGAACGAAGTCGAGCGGTCGCTCGGCCGCACTCCGACCACGGTCGGCAACGACACCCAGTCGATCGATCTCGAAACAGCGTCGCTCCAAGACGCCGTTACCGAAGCCCCCCAAGAAGTCTGGCCGCCCGTCGAGGACACTGGCGAGGCGTTGACCCAAGCCGCGGAACCCGTTGCGCCAGCACCGAGTTCAGCGTTCACCGTAGAACCGAGCGCCCCAACACCCGAAGTCGCACCGCAAGCCCCGGTCGTTGACTCACCGCCCGATGCAAACATCACGGTCGCTGAACCCCGGCCCTCAAGCGACACCTCTCTGTTGCCAAAGAGCAGCAGGCAGGGGATGGCACTGGGCACTCCCGGACCTGCGCCATCGAGCTTCGACGCACCAAGCCCCGTTCGCCAAGAACCTGCGATCGTCGAGCAAAAACCTCGCAGCCGTTGGCCGTGGATCCTCCTCGTGCTCGGCCTGATTGGAGCAGCGATCGCCGGTGTGGTCATTGCTCAACTGACGGCAACAGATACCGACCCGGTCGCCGACTCAGACCCCGATCCGGTCGTCGTGGTCGAGGACGAACCCGAACCCGATATCGCCCGCCAGTTCCAACCTCTCAACGACGACGCCTTCCTTCAGCCCGACACCGCTCACGGCGTCATCTTCGACGTCGTACGCAACAGCAGCGGACTCACGATGGTTGGCGGTGCTGGTGACGGCGAGTCGAGCGCCGAGCAATCTCCCGTGGTCTGGACACTCGACAGCGATGAAGCCGACATGCAGCGCGCCTTCGAAAACGGCGGGCGCCTCTGGGGAATCGGAGTCACCAATACCGAATTTCTCGCGGTCGGAGACACTGCGGGCCCGGGCGAAACCGACGGCCTCGCAGTCATTGGTGGTCGAGCCGCAACGTTTAGAGAGACCACCGACCCATCCTTCACCGGCAACTCCGGCGATGCCCTTGTCGTCTCGGTCGCCGACCCGTCCTCAGATACCGACGGGTTTCTCGTGGGCGGCCGCCGAACGAGTGAGGGAACCGAAACGCTTGGGCTTTGGTCGGTCTCGCGACCGACCGCTGGAGCCAACCCAGAATGGACATCGATTCCCGTCGGTTCGGGCAACGAAGGCTCGATCAACGCCATCGCCGTCAATGATGAGATCGGGGTGGCTGTTGGCTGGGAAATGATCGACGGAGTCGAGATGGGCGTCTTTTTGATTCGGCGCGACAACGGTGATTGGCCGAACTTGATCCGACCGTTTCCAAACACGAGGTTCCATGGCGTAGCGATAGCCGGCGACCGGATCATCGCGGTTGGCGAGTCCGGCACCAACACCCGTACCCCTGTCGCGATCGTCGCGAGCAGCGACGGCACTGGCTGGTTTCATCAGCTACCAATCCGAGCTGTCGAGGGCGTGGCGCGAGACGTCGCCGAAGTTCAAGGCGATCGAGTGCTCATCGTTGGCGACTCGACAGACCCCGACAACGCCGGTTCACGGACCGGCGCGATTTGGGAATTGTTGGCCCGTGATGAGGTCTCCGAGGATCAGTGGACGACCCGAGCAAGTACCGACATCCCCGACGACGTGTTCACCGAACTTCGCGCAATAAGCGAGTTCGAAGACACCATCTACATCTTTGGGCGTACCGAATTAGAGAACGGCCGACGTCCCGCTGGCGCCTGGACGCTCACGCTCGACTCCTAGCTCAGGGGACAGGCCCCATGACTAGCTACTCGGGGTGGTAGTTCGGCCGAGCAGTGAGAGAAAGCGAACGGGTGCAGATGCGTTCTCGGGCGGTTCGACCGGTGGACCAAACACTTGAGACTCTCGCAGCTGGTCGACCATGGGGAACAAAAAGTCGAGAGCAGCTTCGGCGAGAGGCGCTGGCAACTCGACATCGACGCCGATCGCCGTCGCCAGGTCCCACGAGTGGCCGAGCAAGTCGACCAAACGGAACCGTGCCACATCTGAGCCGGGCCGCTCCCCGACGGGATGGTTGACGAGCTGATCCATCGCTCCGGGTGCACGTAGAGCATCGATGGCAGCAAGCGCCGTGCCGCGCCACGTTGCCATGGGATTGGGACCCAAAATCGACGTGTCGATCGCCATGGTGGACGGCAGCGGTTCGCCCGCAAAGAGCAACGGAATTGCCGCGTCGCCGAGCACGACATGGCTGATGAGCGCTTCGACGTCCCAGCCGTCGCATGGCGTTTCGAGCTCGAGGTGTTTGTCGTCGACCTGTGCGAGAACGTTCCCAAAGATCGCCATCGCCGCGATTGCATCTTCGGCTGGATTAGTTCCCAGCTCGGGAGTCGAGCCCTCGTCTACTCCCATTCGATGGTGCCCGGCGGCTTCGACGTGATGTCGTAGGCAACTCGATTGACCCCAGCGACCTCGTTGATGATGCGGCTCGACATTGCGTCGAGCAACTCATAAGGAAGGCGCGCCCAATCTGCGGTCATCGCGTCTTCAGAAGTGACGGCACGGATGATTATCGCGTCGGCGTAGGTTCGCTCATCGCCCATCACCCCAACCGAGTTGATACCGGGAAGCACCGCGAAGGCTTGCCAGATGCTGCGCTCGAGTCCGGCTTCGCGGATCTCCTCGCGAACAATGAAGTCGGCCTCTTGCAAAATGGCGACCTTTTCGGGGGTTACCTCGCCAATGATTCGCACGCCGAGGCCTGGCCCCGGGAACGGCTGACGCCACACAATTTCGTCGGGCAGGCCCAGTTCGGTCCCTACAGCACGAACCTCGTCTTTGAAGAGCGAGCGAAGCGGCTCGACCAGTTCGAACTGCATGTCCTCGGGTAGTCCGCCGACGTTGTGGTGGCTCTTGATCTTCGCCGCGTCGGCAGTTCCGGACTCGATGACGTCGGGATAGAGGGTTCCCTGAACCAAATATTCGGCATCCTCGACCTCGGCCTTTGCAGCCTCGAAGACCCGGATGAACTGCTCGCCGATCGTCTTGCGCTTATCTTCGGGGTCGACGACACCGGTGAGATGCTCGAAGAAGCGGTCCGATGCACTGACGTGCTTGAGTTCGATCTTTTGGTGCCGTTCGAAGGTCTCGACGATCTGGTCGGACTCGTTCTTGCGCATCAACCCGGTGTCGACGTAGACGCAGGTGAGCCGATCGCCGACAGCCTTGTGCACGAGCGCAGCCGCAACGGCCGAATCAACGCCGCCCGACAGCGCGCAGATCACGCGGCCCGACTCGCCAACCTGTGCTTGGATGCGTGCGACCTGCGTATCGATGACGCTCGACATGATCCAGCTTTGTTCGGCCTTGCAACCTTCAGCGAGGAAGCGCTCGATCACGTGTTGGCCGTGTTCGGTGTGCACGACCTCGGGGTGATACTGCACGCCGTAAAGCCCGCGGGTTTGATTCTCGAATGCAGCAACCGGAGCATCGGGAGTCGAGGCGGTGACCCTAAAGCCGTCGGGCATATCGGTGATGGCGTCGAAGTGGCTCATCCACACCGTTTGGGTGTCGGGGGTTCCGTCGAGCAGCAGGCCCGTGTCGGCAACGGCCAGCTCGGTGCGTCCGTACTCGCCACGTTCGTTGCGCCCGACCGTGCCGTCGAGCTGATGGGCAATCAGTTGTGCGCCATAGCAAATGCCAAGCACCGGAATGCCGAGATCGAAGACCTCGGGGTCGATCATCGGTGCGCCGTCGACATGCACCGACTTGGGACCGCCCGAGAAGATGATGCCGGTGGGGGCCTTCTCCTTCACCTCGGCCGCGGTGATGGTGTGCGGCACGATCTCGGAGTAGACCCGCGCTTCGCGTACCCGCCGTGCAATCAGCGGGGCG
>CAZMYN010000075.1:0-9478 GCA_964570495.1 uncultured Acidimicrobiales bacterium
ACGGTGTCGTCGATTGCAGCCTGCGGGATGGTCGGTGGCGGTGGGGTCTTGTCCCAATCGAGCGTGTCGAGGAAGTCGCGAACTGGTTGCTTGTCGAAGCTCGGCGGCACCGTGCCTGGCTCCCACTGATCCGCTGGCCAAAAGCGTGAGCTGTCGGGGGTGAGCATTTCGTCGGCGATAATGAGTTCGCTGTTCACGATGCCGAGCTCGAACTTGGTGTCGGCAATGATGATGCCCCGCTCGGCCGCCCACGCAGCACCCTCGGTGTAGAGCTGTAGTGAGATGTCGCGTGCCTGCTCGGCAATGTCGGCGCCAACGATCTCGACCGCCTGATCGAAGCTGATGTTCTCGTCGTGAAGACCATCTTCGGCCTTCGTGCTCGGGGTGAAGACCGGCTCGGGAAGTTGCTGGCTTTGCAGCATCCCGTCGGGCATTGCGACGCCGTGCATGGTGCCCGAGCGTTCGTACTCACGCCAGGCCGAGCCGCTGAGGTAGCCGCGCACGATGCACTCGATCTTCAACATCTCGGCCCGCTTTACGTACATCGAGCGGCCGGCGAGCTCGGGGTCTTTCGCCCCGTCGGGAAAGTCGGCAATGTCGGTGCTGATGAGATGGTTGGGAGCAATGTCGGCGAGGTGCTCGAACCAGAACGCAGAGATCGCGGTGAGAACCCGGCCCTTGTTCGGCACTGGCTCGTCCATCACCACGTCGTAAGCGGAAAGACGGTCGCTGGCCACGATGAGCAGGTTGCCGTCACCGGCGTCGTACATGTCGCGGACCTTGCCGCGATACAGATGAGGAAGTTCGATTGCCACGAGGAACGAACCTATTCGGTGTCCGAAACAATGCGGTTAATGTGCCCCATCTTTCGTCCCGGTTTTGCCTCGGCTTTGCCATAGCCATGCACTGCCACGTTCGACTCCTGAGCAACGGCCGCCAGGGTGTTGATCTCGGAGCCGATGAGATTTTCCATGACGATGTCGGCGTGACGGCTCGGATCACCGAGCGGCCACCCAGCAACAGCGCGTACATGTTGTTCGAACTGATCGACCGCGCAGCCGTTCTGCGTCCAATGCCCCGAGTTGTGGACTCGTGGCGCGATCTCGTTGACGAGTAGCCCATCGCCGGTGACGAAGAACTCGACGCCGAGCACTCCGACGTAGTCGAGGGCATCGAGGATCGTCGAAGCTGCGGCGATCGCCGCGTCACGAACGTTCGTGGCTATGGGTGCTGGCACGGTCGTGGTCCGCAGAATGCCGTCGACGTGCACGTTGTGTCCGGGGTCGAATACCGCAACATCGCCCGTTGTCGAACGCGCCGCAATGGCCGAGATCTCCAGTTCAAAATCGACGAAGCCTTCGAGGATCGCCGGAGCACCGGCCATCGCGTCGAACGCTGCAGCGGCGTCGTCAGGCGTCCGAAGCCGTACTTGGCCCTTGCCGTCGTAGCCGAAGCGGCGGGTCTTGAGAATCGCTGGCGTGCCGAGGTCGGCGATCGCTGTGGTGAGTTCGTCGAGTGTGTCGATCGGAGCGGACGGTGCGACCTCCAAGCCAACGTCGCGCAAGAACCGCTTCTCGACAAGACGGTCTTGGCTGGTGGCGAGCGCGTTGCGGCCGGGGCGAATCGGCGCGAGCGATTCGATTACGTCGAGCGCGTCAGTAGGTACGTTCTCGAACTCATAGGTCACGACGTCTACCCCGCTCGCGAATGCGTCCAGCGCAGCGGTGTCGTCGTAGCTGGCCGTGGTGACGTGCTCAGCAACGTGACCCGCAGGTGGCGCAGCGCCAGGTTCAAAGATGTGCGTTCGTAGCCCAAGGCGCGATGCAGCGACCGAAAGCATGCGGCCGAGCTGACCACCGCCGAGGATCCCGATTGTCGAACCACGAGCGAGCGGTTCAGTCATTGGTGGGGGCTTCGGGAATCGACGCCGAGAGATCTTCTCGCCAGCGGTCGAGTCGTTCGCCAAGACCCGGGTCAGAGACAGCGAGGATGCCCGCGGCCATCAAGCCAGCGTTCGTCGCACCGGCCGAGCCGATCGCCATCGTCGCCACCGGGAAGCCTCGGGGCATTTGCACGATCGAGTACAAACTGTCGACACCCGACAACGCCTTGCTCTCGACCGGCACACCAATCACCGGGAGGCGGGTCTTCGACGCCATCATTCCCGGGAGGTGGGCTGCGCCACCGGCACCGGCGATGATGACCTTGAGGCCACGCTCGACCGCGGTCTTGCCGTACTCCCACAAGCGGTCCGGGGTGCGGTGCGCAGAGACGATCTTCGTCTCGTATCCAACACCGAGCTCATCGAGGATGTGCGCAGCTTCGGTCATGGTCGACCAATCGGATTGGCTCCCCATGATGATTCCAACAGCAATGTCTGTCATAGCGTCTCCGACACCAAGCGAACTCGAAGCATACTTTCGCGTCCGCCGGCGCTCTACAAGATCGTGCCCGGTCGGTACTCGGCCGCGCCTGGGTGCATGGCCGCGAGTTCGTTCACCCGTCGCTCGATGGCGCTCACCTGTTGGGTGGCCAGGCCGGCCAATTCGAGCGGGTTGGTGAGCGCGGATTCGAGGTCGGTGTCGGGGATGCGGTCGTCGGCTGCAAGGCGGGCCAAAAGATCGTTGTCGGTTCGCCCCGAGGATCGCATGTCGAGCGCGACGGCCACGGCGTGCTCCTTGATTGCCTCGTGGGCCTCCTCGCGCCCGGCGCCCGCTTTGACGGCGGCGATCAGCAGCTTGGTCGTCGACAGGAACGGCAGGTAGCGCTCAAGCTCGCGCTCGATAACCGCGGGGAACGCCCCGAACTCGTCGAGCACAGTGAGGAAGGTTTCGAACATGCCGTCGATCGCGAGGAACGCGTCGGGCAGAGCCACACGGCGCACTACCGAGCAACTGACGTCGCCTTCGTTCCACTGGTCGCCCGAGAGCGAACTCACCATCGTGACGTGGCCGCGCAGGATCGATTGAAAGCCGACTACCCGTTCCGATGATCGAGCGTTCATCTTGTGGGGCATAGCCGATGATCCGACCTGACCTTCC
Organism: uncultured Acidimicrobiales bacterium; assembly: GCA_964570495.1. GTDB lineage: Bacteria > Actinomycetota > Acidimicrobiia > Acidimicrobiales > SHLQ01 > SHLQ01. The sequence continues at coordinate 3,042 of CAZMYN010000075.1, forward strand.
TTGAAGCCCTCGGTGACGACTTCGTTGCCAGCCATCAACCGCAGCGTTGTGCAAAAGCTTGCTGGTCCCGCGGTGACCTGGAGCAGAGCCGACACCACATCGAGATCGAGCGAGCGTGGATATACCTGGCCGACGCTCTGCAAGGCCGCGTCGAACCCGAGGTGAGTAGCGACTTTCTCTTCGAGACGGTCGACCTTGTCTGCGTCGCCAAGCAGGTCGAGCAAGTCCTGCTGGGTGCCCATCGGGCCTTTGATGCCACGCAGTGGGTATCGGGTGATGAGTTCATCCACCCGGGCGTACGCCTGTAGAAGTTCTTCGGCGGCATTCGCGAAACGCTTCCCGAGGGTGATGACCTGAGCAGCAACATTGTGGCTGCGCCCAGCCATTGGGGTGTCGGAGTATTTGACGGCGAGTTCGGTGAGTCGAACAAGCGTCGTGACGATCCGGGCTCGCACCAACTCGAGCGCTCGACGAATTTGCAGCTGCTCGACGTTCTCGGTGAGGTCACGAGACGTCATGGCCTTGTGGATGTGCTCGTGCCCGGCTAAGGCGTTGAACTCTTCGATGCGCGCCTTCACGTCGTGGCGGGTGACCCGTTCGCGTTCGGCGATCGACTCGAGGTCGACATTGTCGATCACGGCCTCGTACGCCTCGACTACGCCGTCGGGCAGGTCGACACCCAGCTCGGATTGAGCTCGAAGCACCGCAACCCAGAGTTGGCGTTCGAGAACGATCTTGGGTTCGGGTGACCAGATAGCCACCATGTCGGCGCTTGCGTAGCGCCCGGCCAAAACGTTGGGCAAAGTCATGCACTTGCGATCGTACTCAGCGTGGCCGCAGAGACAACCAACGATTGATTCGAGGCCTCGCTGCATCCGTGCTGGTGCTATAACCGACGTTGGTGACAGACCCGAGACATTCCCACCCTGGCGATCACACAGTCGAACCTGTCACGCGGCGAAAAACGGGACTATTCGTTGGTGCAGTCGCGCTTCTGGGCATGGCGGGCCTGGCCGTAGTGGCCATCATCTGGTTCACTGGCGACGACTCAGCCGATGTCACCGCAGCCGAATCAGAACCAGCAGTCCAAGCAGATCCAGATGACCCCGTCGACGCACTCGATGATGGGGTTGGTGTCGAAGAGGCCGACCTGGCAGTACAAAATATCGAAGCTCAGCCGCACCTGATTCTGACCCCGGAGCTCCCAGCGGCGGCGGATTCGGATGCCGCTGATGTTCTGGGCCGAACCGAGCGAGTTGCTCGAGAGCGGGCGATGCTTCTCGGGTTGGCGAGCAGTGACGTCGCAGTCAAGGACGAAACCATTCTGATCGCGCTTGGCGACGTCGGCGAGGCCAAGCTGACCGCGCGGCTCCGCCAACAGATTCGTCTTGAGTTCCGCCCCGTGTGTGCCGGACTACGTGGTGGCTCTTCCGATGACGGACCGGAGCCTCCCATGTTGCCTTCCGGTGATTGCAGCGCTGCAACGGAGAGTTTGATCGCCGAGCTGCAAGCATCGGCATTTAGGCCCACACCACTGACAGACCAGGTACCCGAGGCCATGGCAATCGTTGTCAATGAACTGAACGAGTCGAGTTTGCTCCTTGGCCCCGCAACTTCCGTCGGCGACGCGGTCGCCGAGGCCAGTGCTGAGGAGTTCGTTCCCGGCAGTTGGTCAGTCAACCTCACCTTCGAGGCCGCCGGGATCAGTCTTGTCAACGAGCAGTTCGCGATCTGCTTCGACGCCCAGCCTCGGTGTCCGCTGCAACAACTCGCCATCCTTGCCAACGGCGAGCTGATCTCTGCGCCGTCAGTCCAGACACCTCAAGTTCGCGAGGGCATCGTCGTGAGCGGCACCTTAGATGAAGTTGCGGCCCGCGATTTAGCGGCCGATCTAACTTCGGTATTGCCGGTCGAGTTTGAGCTTGAGCTCAGCGGTTAGACGACGATTCCATCAATTGGGAATACTCGTCAACTTACATAGTTACATGATTACATAGCAATAACTATGGGAGCTACAATCATGAAACAAGGACACAAAATGAAGGGCCGACATATGGGACCACCACCAGGCCGGGGTCGAGGCGGCGGCGGACGACGCCGCGGGCGCCACCCCGAACCGCCAATGACATCAACCGAAGAACTGCAGGCATGGTTTGCCGGCAACATCCCCGACGACTGGTTCACCGACCCGGTCCAGATTCGGTTCGATCGCGACGAAGTCATCGTCACTGGGGCGCTCGCCAAGCCCAAGCTAGACAAGGGCGGGGACGAGGAGCTCGCAGCCCGAGCTCGTGCTGGGGCTTTTCGTGAGGAGTCGCGCGATCAGCGGATTGCCATTGCCGAGCGAGCAGAGGCAACGTTCCTGCGCAAGGTCTCGTGGGCCGTCACCGTTGGCGAAACCGAGACCGAATACTCGACCGCCGCTGCACCGGTGATGACACGATTGCGCATCGAGGAGCGAGCCGTACTCGACACGCTCATCGCCGCAGGCGTTGCCCGCAGTCGAAGTGAGGCACTCGCGTGGACGGTGCGTTTGGTCGCCGACAACGAATCCGAGTGGATCGACAAACTGCGCGACGCAATGACCGACCTCGAAGCCGTCCGCCATGAAGGCCCATCACCTTCCTAGAAGTAGAACCGCCTCTTGTTGAAATTTGAAGATTGATGGGCCTCAGAGGCCCAGGATCCTTCAAATTTCGGTAGGGCGGCCTTAGCTGCGGGCTTGATGTGCAATGTCGGTGCGGTGCTGCATGCCGGGCCAGCTGATCTCCGCGACTCCGGCGTAGGCACGCTCGACCGCCTCGGCAATGGTGGCCCCGCGGCCCACAACGTTGAGCACTCGGCCACCGCCGGTGATTAGCTCGTCGGCATCGTTGCGCTTGACCCCGGCGAGGTACACCTCTACCCCATCGAGAGCGCGCGCTTCGTCGATTCCCGCAATCACATCGCCGGTTCGCGCAGAGGCTGGATAGCCCTCGCTCGCGCACACGACGGTTATGAGCGCGTCGTGGGAGAACGACGGTTCGGTTTCGATATTGCCCGAAGCGGCTTCGCTCAGCAGCTGGACCAGGTCCGAATCGATACGCGGCAAAACGACCTGGGTTTCGGGGTCGCCGAAGCGCACGTTGTACTCGAGCATTTTCGGCCCGGTCGGCGTGAGCATCAGCCCAGCAAAGAGCGCTCCTCGATAGTCGATGCCGCGGCGCTGGAGCTCGGCGAGCGTCGGCTCGACGAAGTCACTCATGATCGTTGCGGACAGATCGGCGTCGGCCCACGGCAGCGGCGTATATGCACCCATGCCGCCGGTGTTCGCTCCCTGATCGCCGTCGAAGATGCGCTTGTGATCTTGCGCCGGTGCCATCGCAACGGCTTTCGTTCCGTCGCAGATCGCAAAGAGCGATACCTCGGGACCGACAAGACCCTCTTCGATGACGACGGTCGCTCCAGCCGAACCAAATGCACTACCGGACAGATAGTCCTCGACGGCTTGTTCGGCCTCGGCACGATCGTCGGTGACGAGAACACCCTTGCCGGCAGCCAGGCCGTCGGTCTTGATGACAAACGGGGCTGACATGGTCGCGAGGAACTCGAGCGCAGATGCGCTTTCGGTGAATGACCCATGCGCGGCCGTCGGTACGCCAGCGGCGACAAGCAGATCCTTCATGTAGGCCTTGCTGCCTTCGAGCTGAGCCCCGTCTGCCCCGGGGCCGAACACGAGCTTGCCTTGGGCGCGGAGTTCGTCGGCGAGCCCGTCGACGAGCGGAACCTCCGGGCCGATGACGAACAGGTCGGCGTCGAGTTCGGTCGCTGGTGTGTCGACCGAACCGGGGATCCCAGGATTACCGGGCGTGACAATGACCATGCTTGCCGTGCGGCCCAGCACATCGGCAAGGGCATGCTCGCGCCCGCCTGAGCCAACGACAACAACAGTGGTCATCAGTGATTCTCCTTCTCGAAAATCAAGACCGGCTTAGGCAGCGAACTTGACGACTTGCTTGCGACCGGGGCCAACACCAACGAGCGTCACGGGCATACCGCACTGCTCTTGGATAAACGACAGGTACTCCTCTGCCGCGGTGGGCAGATCGGCGCGGTCGGTAATGCCGGTGAGATCGGTCTTCCAACCAGGCAGGGTCTCATAGACCGGAGTTACTTCGTGGAGAACGGTCTGGTGATACGGGAAGTCGTCGATGCGCTTTCCGTTGTGCTCATAGGCAACGCAGACCTTGATCTCGTCGAGTTGATCGAGGACGTCGAGCTTGACGATGGCGAGCTCGGAAAGCGAGTTGACGCGCCGTGCGTAGCGCATCATCACGCAGTCAAAATATCCGGGGCGACGACGACGACCGGTGTTCGTGCCGTACTCGTGACCAACATCGACGATGTGCTCGCCAATGTCATCGAAAAGTTCCGTCGGGAATGGGCCAGCTCCGACACGGGTGATGTACGCCTTGGCAACGCCGATGACTCGATCGATGTAGCGCGGGCCGACTCCGGAGCCAACGCACGCGCCGCCAGCGGTCGGGTTCGACGAGGTGACGTAGGGGTAGGTGCCGTGGTCGAGATCGAGGAACGTGGCCTGGGCTCCTTCGAGCAGGACATCTTCGCCGGCTTCAAGCTTCTCATGGACCAGCGAGATCGTGTCGGTGACGTGGGGTTCGAGCTTGGGCCGGTACTCGTTGAGGAAGGTGTCACTGATCTCGTCGATGTCGAACCCGAGCTTGTTGTACACCCGGCTCATGACCGGGTTCAGCTGATGGAGCACGACTTCGAGCTTCTGTCGGAAGATCTTCTCGTCGAGGAGGTCTTGCATGCGAAGACCGGTGCGCATTGCCTTGTCGGCATAGGACGGGCCGATGCCGCGCTTGGTCGTGCCCAGCTTGTTCTTTCCGAGGTGGCGTTCTTGGAGAGCGTCGAGGCTCTGGTGGTACGGGAAGATCATGTGGGCGTTGCCGCTGACCTTGAGCCGTGAGGTGTCGACGCCCTTTGACTCGAGCATCGCCATTTCCTTCAGCAGTACGCCCGGGTCGACGACGACTCCGTTGCCAATGACCGGGGTGATGTGGTCGTAGAGCACACCCGACGGCACGAGCTGAAGTGCGAAGCTCTCGCCTTCGACAACGATCGTGTGGCCCGCGTTGTGTCCGCCCTGAAAGCGGACGACGGTGGTCATGTCGCGTGCCAGGAGGTCGGTGAACTTGCCCTTGCCCTCGTCGCCCCATTGGGTACCAACAATGACGGTCGCGCCCATTGCGCAGCTCCTCTAAGTCAATTTTCCAGCCGATCGATCCTATCGGCACCAGCTCTGAGCCATGCTCAAACTGGTTAGGAGTGCTTCGTTCGGCGCTCAAATTCATCCAGCAGTAACGCGGTGAGTGAGGGCGCAATAGCCGTACCTTCGTGGTAGTCGGCGCCACCGCGCACAATCTGCGCTGTCCGCCCCGCCGCCGGGACAAGATCAACGAAGAGGTTGTTGCCCCCGCCGTCGTTTGCGAAGGGGATCCAACGTGGGTTCGTGTAAATGCCCCTCCCGCTACTGTCACTGCCGAACTCAGTTAGCTCGTCGAGGCTCCAATCGTCGAAAATCGATTTCCAGTTCTTCCACTCAGAAATACACTGATCGACGCTCAAGAATTTCCAGTGCTTGACCAGGCGCTTGCCGCCATTTGCCAGCTCGTAGAGCGCCCGCAGCTCGAGTGGGATCGGTATGCCGGTCTCCGCTTCAAACTTGTCGATCCCTTCGGTGGTTGCGCCCGGGTTCAGTGGTTCTTCCAGCAGCGGCCGGAGTGCGTCAAGCGCCGACTCGAGCGCCGCTCGATCGAAGTCAGGCTGGGGGCCTGCCTCGGCGATGGCCTTGGCCATGTATGCATCACGCTCGGCCGCGCGTTCGCCAGCCCTGAAGATCTTTTCTGGAATTCGTGCGGTAAGCCACGTCACGAGGTCCCACTCACCTTCCGCTTCGACGAAGGTCATCCCATGGCGGCCCGGACCGCTGGAGTGCACATCGCTTACCTTGAACGAAGGATCACCTCTCCGGAGAGGAGCCGCTAGCAACGGTAGCCATGTCTCTCTAACCTCGCCGACGAGACGAAACGGGACGATACGTAGATCGTGGGTATAGATGGCGCCGCGGTTCCAGATGATCGATTGATCGTCTTGATATGCAGTCTGGAACTGGATCTTGGCGGTGTCACAACTCCCGTCTGCCCAACTCTTTATCCCCTCGAGAACAGCCTTAAGGGACAAAGCGCGAACGTTGTGGGTAGGCACCTCACCCAAGTTGCCCAAGTCGACGTCTTCGAAGATGACATCGTCGGGCGTCATCGCAGCTAGCTCCGCTTCGCTATAGCCAACTTGGGTAGCGACAGGCTGTGGGTCCTCGACCACCGCATCTTGGATCGGCGCCACCACCGCATCTTGAATTGGTAATTGCTCGA
>CAZMYN010000075.1:9578-13720 GCA_964570495.1 uncultured Acidimicrobiales bacterium
ACCACCGCATCTTGGATCGGCGCCACCACCGCATCTTGAATTGGTAATTGCTCGACGATTGTCTCGGGCATCCGGGCGTCGACGTAACCGCGCTGGCGGTACATCTGCCACAGTCCGTTCGGGAAGTGCTTGATCGGCGGGGCCTCGATGTACTCGTAATCGGCAATGGTTTTCCTGGCAAGAAACTCAGCGAGATCTTTGCTTCCTGCCCCCGCTATAAGTCTCGTCTTGTCGGAAGTCGTGTGAACGTCAACGGCGGTGCCCCAATTGACTAACGATCGGAGCTCGGCTCTGTCGAAGGTACGCAAAGACTTCCTGATGCCGCGGAACTTTCCCGATTCGATGAGGGCTAAGAGCCCGGAATTCTCGGCAAGTCCGGGCACCTCGAGCATTAATTTCACGTCCAACTTGTCGCACCAAAGAACGCGTGTCTCGGTAACAACAGCGAGAGACCAATTGTTGTTCAAACTGGGATACCACCCACAGAAGTACGTCACTGTGTCTTTCCCGTAGAACTCTTTCCGCAGTCTCTTCTTCGTACTAATAAACATGGTCCGCTCCCCCACTGCTGCGGTGCCGCCCGCAGCTTGAGAATCATCCTGTCAGATGTCATCGATTCTCGTTGAGTCGATGTGGTTCGCGGGAGTCGTCACCAGCCAGCCGTAGCGCATCTGGCTAGCATCGCCGGTGTGGCCGAGCTGCTGGTAATGCGTCATGGCAAATCTGATTGGTCGACCGGCCTCGACGACTTCGATCGTCCGCTCTCCAAACGCGGCAACAACGACGCTCCCGCGATGGGCGAGTGGTTGGCCGACAACGATCTTGTGCCGACCACGATCGTCACGTCGGCAGCCGCACGGGCGTTCGCGACCGCGGCCCATGTGGCCGAAGTAGTCGGCTTTGATCCCGCGTCGATGGAGGCGCGCGACGACCTGTACCTCGCTTCGGCGCATCGATGGCTCGAGGTAATTGGTGAACGGGACGACGATGAGCGACTACTGATCTGCGGCCACAACCCCGGCCTCGACGACTTCGTCGAATACCTCTCGGCTGACCCGCTCACCTACACCGACGACCACAAGCTCATGACCACCGCGGCGATCGCCGTGTTCGAGATTGAGCGCTGGGGTTCGCTCGACGCCCGGTCGGTACCGTTGCTGCACCTCATCCGACCGAAAGAACTCGACTAGTAGCGGCGCTGCGTTCAGCGACTGTCGACGACCTCGCACGAGACCAAAACGGTTGGTTGTGCTCTGCTCACCAAGGTGCAACGGTCGTTCGCTCCTGCGCCGCCACGAACAGAATCGCGGTTGTCCACGATGATCGTGTCGTTGCCATTGCCGCCGTGAACATCGTCGACATTTCGGGCACCATCGACAAAGTCAGCACCGCCACCGCCCCGCAGCCAGTCGCGACCCTCATAGCCATGCAACGAGTCGTTGCCAAGTCCGCCCTGCATCCGGTCCCAGCGCGTCGACCCAAAGACAAGATCATCGCCGGCGCCAGCAAAGGCCTGACCTCCAGCGGTATCGGTTCGTCCGGGCGCAACACGCGAATCGGAGAAGTAGATGACGTCGTGGCCTTGAGCGCCGAACATTACGTCGAAGCCCTGCCCGCCAACGATGGTGTCGTTGCCGAGCCCCCCGCACAGGTAGTCGTCGCCACCAAGGCCGTAGATTCGATCGTTGCCCTGGAGACCGAGGATCACGTCGTTGCCTGGGGTGCCAACCAGGTCGTCGTCGCCAGGAGTGCCGATGATCGTCACTCTGCGACCACCGCATTCCGGGAAGATTTGGATCGTGCTGACAGGACCATTCGGGTCGATGGTGATGGGAATCGCAATGATCGATGTCGGCTCGATCCGAATCCGAGGCCCGGCCACGGGCACTGCTGGCGTTGGGGGTGCCGCGGGTCGCGGTTCCGCGGGTGTTGTTTGCGCAGCATCAGCCTGCGTCGCGAACAAGATGAGCGAAACGACCGACGCAAGGACGATCAGCGAGAGGGCGACATGTCGTTGCGCAGCCGAGGCCATGAAAAACACAGTAGATGCGAACTCATGGGGGTCGCGCGAGTTCTCCCTCGTGCTTGTCGAGCAGCGTTACGGCGCAGTTGCGGTGAACCACGCTCGATCGAGGCGCACCGCGAGGCACTCAACATCGCGGAAGCCCGCGTCGCGCAGCAACATCTCGACACCGGTTACCGACGGCAAGAAGAAGCACGTCGGGTCGCCTTCGAGGCCATCGTCGAGGGCCTTCATGGTCGGTGGCACGCGTCGCCATAGCGCGAGTGGCACGTACTGGTTGGCCTTGGTGGGTAGTGGCGAAGAGACTCGGGTCTTGAGGTGAAGACGGCCGCCAGGTTTGAGCAGTGAGCGGAGCGCCTGGGCTTCCTGGGTCGGGCTGATCACGTGATAGAGCACGTTGAAGTGCAGTATCCGATCGAACGTCTCGTCGGTACTCGCGGCAAAGTCGACGGTGGTGCCGTGCACATACGTCGCGCTGCTCGCGAGCTTGTCGCGGGCGAACTCGAAATTGTTGCGCCCTTCGTTGCGCGGCGACGACTGATCGTCGAGGCCGGTCACCGTGGCGCCGCGTCGTTCGCACAAGAAACTGTGCCCGCCGTCCGAGCAGCCAACGTCGAGCAATCGCTCGCCAGCCAAACTCGTCGGTACTCGGGCCCGCGTTAGGTCAATCGCAGGGGTCTTGAAACCATCGGTGTCGCCAATGTTGGGTAGGTCGATCCGGTGTCGCCAAGTAACAGAAGCGTCGGTCATTCGTTGCACTGTAGCGGGTTCTAAAACGCCGTCGGCCCGACCCCAAAGGGGTCGGGCCTCGTTCTGTCGGCGTGGCTGGCTCTAGCCGGTGAAAGCTGGCTGACCTGTCTGCGCTGTTGCGGTCGGTGCAGCGTCGGCGGCGTCAACCGCTGCAGGAGCTGCAGTGGTAGTCGGCGCAGCAGCAACAGGAGCTGCAGTGGTAGTCGGCGCAGCAGCAACAGGAGCCGTGGTCGTAGGTGGAGCAATGGCTACAGGAGCTGCAGTGGTAGTCGGCGCAGCAGCAACAGGAGCCGTCGTGGTCGGGGTCTCGACGATTCCGGCGACCTGTGGCTCAACACAATTGATCGTTACCGACACGTTTGCGTCACCAGCAACGGGAATCAGGATGTTCTGTACGCCGGGCAAAGAAACACCAATGACCGACTGAGGATCCACCAACGTGGTGCAATCCTGACTCGCTGGGTACTCAACAACACATCCGGTGGCGCCTGGGATTTCGGTGATGATGAGGTTGGCTTCGGTTCCGATCGCCGACTCGCTAAGAGCGCCGCAGGTGAGAGAAACGAACGTGGCGGTAGGCGACGAGGTCACAAAGTCGACGGTGACCGAGCTTGGGGCAGCGTCATTACTCGGCGCTGGAGCCGGGGCGGCCGGATCCGGGTTAGTGACCGCCGGAGCCGGAGCTGCGGTGTTCGACGCACCGAGACATACCGGGCGAACCGAATTCACGCTGTTTGAACCAGGTGCGGCGTGCGAAACTCGAACGGACGACGCTGGGGCAGCGAGGGTGACCTCACCGAGCGAGCCAGTCCAGGTGTCCTCGGTGACGCCGTCTGCGAGGTCGGGCGTGATTGCGGAAGTCGCGAGGACGGATCCGTCAGATGCGAGGAATTCTGCAAACCACTGCTCTTGGGTTTGAGCAGCGATGGTCTCACGTGCTTCGTAGCCGTCGTAGGAAACAGCATCGAGCGAGTAGGTACCAGCAGCGAGCGAAGCCGGGTACTCACGTGTGGTGGGTGAGGTCGACAGCAAGCGATTGCCTCCGTCCTCCAAACCAAAGAACTGTGAACCAAATTCGACGACAGAATCGCCTTGGCATGCAGATGTAGGGCCGGTCTGTGCTGCAACAACTCCTGCAACACCCATCACCATTGCGACGATTACAGCCGCTACTCCAAGCTTGCGCTTTGAAGACGTCGGTGAAGTCTCCATGTCAACTCCTCGTGTAGAACTTGCGCCAGAATATCACTGGCAGTAACGAGAGCTTAGATCCGGTGCCCAAATCACTCAAAAGGCTTTTGGGCTATTTCCGACAGGCCAGACGGACTATGCAGCTTCAATTGCGGTTCTGCCCAGCTAGGGATTGCTC
>CAZMYN010000076.1:0-10207 GCA_964570495.1 uncultured Acidimicrobiales bacterium
ATGCCGACCGTGCTCGACGAAAACCCCGACGCCCGTCTCGTGTTTCTTGCCGGCCCACACCCCAACACGTCGATCGAAACCATGGGCATCCGCGGCGACGCCATCTCACTCGCACGAGAAATGCGCATGTTCGGCAAGCACGTGCTGTTCGTCAATCAATGGGTCGACTACGGCGAGCGGTTGGCGTGGCTCAACGACGCGAACATCGGCGTCATTGCCGATCGAGCCCACCTCGAGTCCCGTTACTCACATCGCACGCGGCTGCTCGACCATCTAACCGTCGGCCTGCCCACCGTCTCGACGGCCGGCGACCCGCTCAGCGGCCACCTCGAAGCGGCAGGCGCGGCAATTACGTGTCGTCGCAGTGATTCGGCGATGGGCGAGGCACTTGCGTCGCTGGTCAACAACGACGCCCGCCTTGGCGAGTTGTCGCGAGCAGCCACGGCTCTCGGCGCGAGGCTCACCTGGGAAGACACCGCAGCTCCGCTCGTCGAGTGGATGAAGGATCCGAAACCCGCACGCGATCGGCGGCCCGGAGCCCACACCGGGCGACCGTCGGGAGTATCGCCCCTCGATCGGATTGGTGACCGCATCAAGCTGCACCTCGACGACGGCGGAGTGCGCCAAGTTGCCGCACGCGGATTCGCTGCGGGCAAGCGGCGCCTCGGTCTCGACGACGACGAGATCGATCAGTAAACCCAATCCTGCAGAAGCTCGTTTTGACACGCTGAGTAAAGTTAGGAGTGTGATTCGCGCCGACGCACGACTTCGAGTCGTCATCGTTAACTACAACGGGGGTGAGTTGCTCGAACGCGCCGTCCGTTCGGCACTGACTTCTCAGTGGCCAGGCGAGATCGACGTGGTCGTCGTAGACAACGCGTCGAGTGACGGCAGCGCCGAGACGGTCGAGTCAATTTCTGGTGTCACGTTGCTTCGCCAGGCCACGAACGAAGGCTTCGCGGCGAACAACCACGGGTTTGCCGATTTGCTCGATTCGCCGTCGGACGCGTCGAGCGAAACGCCGCTACCCCCAAAGCCCGATGTCGTTGCATTGCTGAACCCCGACGCCATGGTGCGCCCCGAAACGTTCCGACTGCTCGCCGCAAAGCTCGACGCTGACGAGATGATCGGCGCAGCCTCGCCGCTGATCGTCTTTGACCGAGCCTTCATCGAACTCACCATCAGCGGCGAAGAGCTCGTGATCGACTCGCTCGACCGCGGCGGGGTCGACATTGGCGCCCGATGCCACGGAATCGACGGAGCCGAACGACTACCAGGTGCCGATGCGCCTGTGTGGTTGTGTCCGCCCGGCTCGACCCTGCGGATCCCGGTCGCCAACCTCAGCCAGCGTGTCATGGTGGGTGTCCGTTCAGGAAAGGGTTTGCTGGGCGGCCATGAGGTTGCTGGACCGACCGAGCTGCGCATCGACCCGGTTCGCCGTCCGAGTCATCGCGTTGTCCAGAACGCTGGTGTGCGCATTGACGACCGAGGCAATGGGGTTAGTCGTGGCTTTGGCAAGCGGATTGGGGAGAACCTTGGAAACTCCGCGCCGCTGTGGTGTGGCGCCGGGGTGGTGCTTCATCCCGCGTACCTGAAAGCTGTGGGCGGGTTCGATCACGAGTACTTCCTCTACTACGAAGACGTCGACCTTGGTCTGCGTGGCCAGGCATTGGGCTGGAAGACGTTGCACGTACCCGAAGCCGTGGTCGAGCATCGACACTCGAACCGCACGACCCAAGGCACCGAACTCGTCGAAGTGCTCCAGCATCGCAATCGGCTGCTCACGCTCATCCGTCACGCCTCGCCCGCCGAGATTGCCTCGGGGTACCTGCGGGCGGCCCTCACGCCGGTCAGCTTGGGCGTGTCGGCGCTGCGCAACCCATCGCAACGAGACGAACGCATGCGGCTAGCGAAGTGGCGAGCCCGTGCGCTGGCCGACGCAGTGAAGGGGATTCCCAAGGCGCGGGCGGCCAAGTCGTCCACGAGTCCAGCGGCCGAGGACTAACCCGACCGGACTAAGCTCGCCTCGTGCAGATCGTCTACCTATCAGCTCGCCCAGAGCTGCTCGCCGAGACGCTCGACCACGTGCGTCATTTCGCTCCGTTCATCGACGACGTCGTCATCGTTGCGCCCGACCGAATGGCCGACCGCTTCGCCGATCTGGGAACCGTGCTGACCGACGAGGCACTCACCGGCCGCTCGGCTGTGGAACTGAAGTCGATGGCCCACACGTCGCGCAACTATCTGCTGCGGACCTCGATGGTCAACAACGCGGCGGTGGCTGACCGGTTCATCATGAGCGACGACGACGCAAGGCCGTTGGTGCCGATCGAACCGTCGACGTTTCTGGCAAACGACGGTCGTTACCGCCGCCGCTGGTTCCACACGATGGGCGCCTGGCGACGCAGCAACACCGAATACGACGAATCGCTGCTCCATACCTGGGTGATCCTGCGCCAGCTCGGATTCGAGAACCCGATCGCCTTTTCGTCCCACATGCCCCAGCTCATCGACAAGGCCATGTACGCCGAAGTCGCCGAGCGTATGTCGACCTACGCCGAGACCTATGCGCTCGATGAATGGTCGACCTATTTCAATCTTGCGCCGAGCCTTCATCCCGAGCGCTTTGGCGACCCCGAGCCATTCCTGACGCTTGGGTGGCCGCAGTACCCGGGGGAGTGGCCGCACCAGATCACGCCGACCCGCCACGTCTTTGAGAACCACCACCCCGAGCTCCACGACGCGGGCGGCCTCTACGACGGATTGGCGTCGGGCTGCGACCCGGCAACGATCGACGCCACCAACCTCGAAAAGATCATGCGTTGGCAGCGGCTCGATATTTCGGTCCGCGATCTCGAATTCCCCGACGATGTTGAACAGCCATGGACCTCGCCGAGCTCTGGGCGCAAGATGGCGTTCAAAGGACTAAAGGCCGCCCGCAGCGCGTACCGCTACGTGAACCTCGACGAACGCGCCCGCATTGCCGAGCTCGAAGGTCGCATTCACCAACTCGAAACCCAACACGACCTGCGCGACTCGTGAGCGAGGCCGATCCGCAACAGCTCGCTCGCGCGTCCGAGTTGATCGCCGATTCGGCAAAGATCGTCGTGCTCACCGGGGCCGGTATCTCGACGGATTCAGGCCTGCCCGACTTTCGTGGCCCCAACGGTTTGTGGACGAAGAACCCCGAAGCCGAAAAGGCGTCGAACATCTCCAACTACGTCAACGAGCCCGAGGTGCGAAAGGTCAACTGGAAATTGCGCGCCGATGGCAAGCTTTGGGCCAACGTCCATCCCAACAACGGCCACCGGGCGTTGCTCCCGCTCCAAGAACGCGGCGTGCTCCACACGTTGGTTACCCAAAACGTCGACGAGCTGCATCAGATGTCGGGTATCGACGACGAGCTCGTGGTCGAGATCCATGGCACGACCCGCAAGGCTGGATGCTTGGACTGTGACTACCGCACGACCATGAACGCGGTACTCGAACGGGTACGCGCCGGCGAGGAAGATCCTGGGTGTCCCGAGTGCGGCGGAATCATGAAGTCGGCCACCATTTCGTTCGGTCAAGCGTTGATCGCCGACGATCTAACCCGAGCTCAGATCGCCGCGGACGAATGCGATCTGCTGCTCGCCATTGGCAGCTCGCTCATGGTCAACCCGATTGCCAGCATCGTGCCCCGAGCCGTGCGCAACGGCGCCAGCCTGGTCATCATCAACGGCGAGCCGACCCAATTCGACCAACTCGCCGACGCGGTCGTCGGCGGTTCGATCAGCGACGTTCTCCCGCAGATCATTTCGCAGTAGCGATCACCATCGCTCACGAATGATCGGGCTTGACGCGTCAGCCTAGATAGATTATCTATATAGATGTGATCGGAATTAGAGGGATTTTGGATTCGTTGGTGTTGGCGGTTCTCCTCGAGGAGCCAGCGCACGGCTACGCGATCTCCGGGCGCCTCGAAGAGCTTGGCGCGGGTGAGGTTGCGGGAGGCACGCTGTACCCGGTGCTCAAGAAGCTCAAGACCGCAGGCCACATTGCGGCGGAGTGGGAGATCGGAGAGAGCGGCCCCGCTCGCAAGGTCTACGAGCTCACCGCCGAAGGCCGAGCGCACCTGATCGAACAACAAGACGATTGGCGCCAAACCAAGACAGTCGTCGATCGAATCCTTCTCGCCCAAGGCGCCAAGGTTCGAAAATGAGCGCCGTCATGAATGAACAGGCCAGACTCCGCCACTACCTCGAACAAATGATGGTCGCTTTCCTCATGTCGGACATACCCGTTGCTGAGGCAGCCGACCAACTCGCCGAAATCGAGAGCCACTGCATCGAGGCGGGAACCAACGCACCAGCCGACCCGTTCGAACTGTTCGGTGACCCAATGGATCTTGCGCTCCAGATCCTCCCTGCGCCGACGCTGGGCGAGCACCTTCGCCAAGCCAGTTGGGTTGCGGTGTTCAGCCTGGCCAACGTCGCGCTCGCGAGCCTGGTGCTGCGCTTTGCCGGGGTGCAATCGGTGTCGCGCCTCGAGGCGTGCGCGGCCATTGCGGTGGTCGGCGGGTTCTCCACGCTGTCGCTGCTGCTGACCAGACCCGTGCCCAGAGACCAACGCGCTGTTGGCCGCGGGCCGATCATGCTCGCCGGCCTCATTGTTGGCGTAGCCACGTCGCTGGCGTGCGCTGCGCTGTGGGTCACCTATTCCGACGACGTCGTGCCGTTGCACCTAGGGCTCTGGCTGCTCCTGGCCGCGATTGTCGTGCCTGCGTCCATTGCGATCCTGTCGCGAATGAACCGCCATCGCGGGCCACTCGTGGCGCCCCAACCCATCGGCATCACCGCCGACATTGTCCACGACATGGAAACCAAGGGCGCGTGGGAAGGCTGGATTCAATACGGAATGGACGGCGAAGAGCTAGCCCCGCTTTCGCTTCGAGACGGCGCCGAGTCGATCTTCGACAAAGCAAAGAGCGCCTATTCGAAGATCCGCTCGGCCCTCGACGGTTAACCGTTGCCGTCGAGGTGGGGAACGCCCGGCGGCAGGTGGTTGTGGTGTTGCGCGTCGCTCGCGAACCACACCGAACCAAGTGCGAGCTCAGAGACATCATCGAGCGTGCCCGCGGTGATCGACGTCTGCTCGGGACGATCCGCCGGAACGAAGAACAGCGTTGAGCCACACGTTGAACAAAAGCCGTACTTCGCGTACTCGATGTCGTACCAGCGCAGCGTCGACTCGTCCTCGATGCGAACCTCGTCGCTGCGAGCTCGCGCCGCTGCAATGAAGTTGCCCGTAAGCCGCCGACAGTTCTCACAATGACAATGAAGCACGTCGGCGACTTCGCCATCGACGGAGAACGTGACGCCGCCACAGAGGCATTTCCCGGTGTGGGTGGCTTCGTTCGACATGGCGGCAATCTACACGCGGGTCCTAACCTGAACCCATGGCAACGTTCAAAGAGCTCCTGGCTTCAGCAATGGACGAGATCACCGAGGTCGACGTGACCGCGGCCGCCGCACTTCTCGACAGTGGTGCCGCGCTCCTCGACGTGCGTGAACCCGACGAAACCGCGGGCGGCTCCGCGCCCGACGCTTTACTCATTCCTCGCGGCACGCTCGAACTCAATATCGAAGCCCGTCTCACGAACCCCGCCCAAACCATCGTCATCATGTGTGCTGGCGGAACCCGCTCGGCGCTCGCCGCCAAAACCCTCCAAGACATGGGCTACACGTCGGTTGTGTCGATGGCCGGAGGCTTCAACGCCTGGAAAGATGCCGGCCTCCCGCTCGGTGCCGACGATTCGCTCTCGATGGAACAACGCGCCCGCTACGGCCGCCACCTCAACCTGCCCGAGGTCGGCGAGGCCGGCCAAAAGACCCTCCTCGGCGCCAAGGTGCTCCTGCTCGGGGCCGGTGGCCTCGGGTCACCCGCAGCGCTGTACCTCGCGGCTGCTGGCGTGGGCACGATCGGCATTGTCGACATGGACGTCGTCGACGCCTCCAACCTGCAACGCCAGGTCATTCACAATCTCGACCGGCTCGGCCAAAACAAGGTCGACTCGGCAGCAGAGACCATTCGTCGCCTCAACCCCGACGTCGAGGTCAACACACACCCGGTTCGCCTCGACGCATCGAACGTTCTCGACCTCATCTCGGGCTACGACGTCATTGTCGACGGGGCCGACAACTTTCCCGCTCGCTACGTGCTCAACGACGCTTCGGTGAAGCTCGGCATCCCGATCGTGCACGGCTCGATCTTTCGCTTCGAGGGTCAGGTCAGCGTGTTCGACCCCAAGCGCGGCCCGACCTATCGCGACCTGCTGCCCGCGCCGCCTCCACCCGAGCTTGCACCGAGCTGCGCGGTAGCGGGCGTGCTTGGCGTGTTGCCCGGCATCATCGGGTCGATTCAGGCGATCGAGGCAATCAAGCTCATCTTGGAGCTCGGCGAACCGCTCATTGGCCGCCTGCTCATCTTCGACTCGCTCGATATGTCGTTCTCGGAATACTCACTCGAAGTCAATCCGGAGAATCCAGTCACCTATGCGCGGCGCAACGACATCGTCATCAGCGATCTCGAAGGACTGTGCGCGCCGGTGATGTCCTCATCCTGATGGTTGGGGTTCGCTAGCCTGTCGCCCGTGAAGGGCCTCATTCTCTCCGGTGGTGCTGGGACGCGATTGCGGCCCATCACCCACACGTCGGCAAAGCAGCTCGTACCGATTGCCAATAAACCGATCCTGTTTTACGGGATCGAGGCAATGGTCAAGGCAGGCGTAACCGAAATCGGCATCATCATCAGCCCCGAGACGGGCGCCGATATCCAAACCGCAGTCGGTGATGGCGACTCCTTTGGCGCGGCGATCACGTGGATCCGCCAGGACGAACCGCTCGGGCTTGCTCACTGCGTCAAGATCGCCCAGGACTTCCTCGGCACCGACGAATTCGTGATGTATCTCGGCGACAACATGCTCGAACAGGATCTCGTTGGCTTTATCTCCGAGTTCACTGCTCGACGGCACTCACCCGAGCTCGGCTCGGTCGCCGGAGGCCCAACCGCACAAATCCTGCTTGCCGAAGTCGAAGATCCTCGCTCGTTCGGTGTTGCCGAAGTAACCGCCGACGGATCGGTCGTCCGGCTGGTCGAAAAGCCAGAGAACCCGCCATCGAACCTTGCGCTCGTCGGTGCCTACCTGTTCGACGCGACGATCCACGACGCCGTCGCCGCAATCAAACCGAGCGACCGTGGCGAACTCGAGATCACCGACGCGATCCAGTGGTTGATCGACGAGGGGCATGAAGTTGCTCACGACGTGTTGGTCGGCTGGTGGCTCGACACCGGCAAGAAAGACCCACTCCTCGAATGCAACCGGTTGGTCCTCGACACGATCGATCCGTCGATATCGGGCGACGTCGACGATGCGAGCGATGTTGAAGGGCGGGTTCAAATCGGTGAAGGCGCCACGCTCGTCAACTCGACCGTGCGCGGGCCCGCCGTCATTGGCAAAAACACGGTCGTCACCAATTCCTATATCGGGCCGTACTCGTCGGTCGCTGCCGATTGTGTGATCGAGAACGCCGAGCTCGACCATTCGGTTATTCTCGCGAACTCATCGATTCGAAACGTCGCCCGACTCACCGATTCGCTCATTGGATCTCATGTCGAGGTCGATCGCAATAGCCACGTCCCTGCCGGCTTGAGGCTGATGCTCGGCGATCACTCAAAGATCGAGCTAGAGGACTGACCCCATGGCCAACCTGATTCCCTCCGATGTCATCGACGGCGTGATGACCGTCGAACCAACAATCCACGCCGACGATCGCGGCTACTTCATCGAGACCTACCGGCGTGAGTGGTTTCCGCTCGGACGCGAAATGATCCAAGGCAACCGCGGAAATCGCCAAGCCGGCGCGGTTGTTGGCTTGCACTACCACCTACATCAGGCCGACTACTGGTACGTGCCCACGGGTCATGTCCGGGTCGTCCTTCACGATTTGCGCCGCGGTTCTCCAACCGATGGTGCCACCCAGATGATCGACATGGGCGAGGTCAACGGTGCCGAGAACAACCACCTTGGGCTCTTTATCCCGCCGGGAATCGCTCATGGCTTCGCGTCGATTACCGATTGTGTCATTACCTATCTGGTCGATGGGTATTACAACACTGCAGACGAGCTCGGCCTCCTGTGGAATGATCCGGAAATCGGCGCTGACTGGGGAGTGGTAGACCCAATCCTTTCAGCCCGTGACGCGGCGAATCCCAAGCGTGCCGATATCCCGCAAGGCCGCCAGCCCTACGCTTCGCTGCGAACCTGAGGAGAACCAACGTGAAGATGTTCGTGACCGGCGCTGCCGGGTTCATTGGATCGAATTATGTGCGTTGGCTGATGGCCAACACCGATGCCGAGATCACCGTGTTCGACGCGCTCACCTATGCCGGTGTGCGGGCCAATCTCGCCGAGTTCGACGACTCGTCACGGTTCAACTTCGTGCAAGGTGACATCACCGATCGCGATGCCGTCGGTGCCGCTCTGCCCGGGCACAGTCACGTGGTTCACTTCGCTGCCGAGAGCCACGTCGACCGCTCCATTCTCGGACCCGACGCCTTCATCCACACCAACGTTGGCGGCACCAACGTGGTCTGCGATATCGCGCGGCAAAACAATGTCGAACGGTTCCTGCACATCTCGACCGACGAGGTCTACGGCTCGATCGACGAGGGCAGCTTTACCGAGGCCGATCCGCTCGAACCTCGCTCGCCCTATTCAGCAAGCAAGGCAAGTTCGGATCTCGTAGCGCTTGCGTATCGCGAAACCTACGGACTTCCGGTGGTGATCACACGATCCGCGAACCAGTTCGGGCCCTATCAGTTCCCCGAAAAGGTCATCCCGCTGTTCGTGACGAACCTCGAAGACGGACTCACCGTTCCGCTCTACGGCGACGGCCTGAATATCCGCGACTGGACCTACGTGCTCGACAACTGTGCTGGCGTGCAGCTGGTACTCAACGAGGGCGTCGAAGGCGAGACCTACAACATCGGCGCAGGCAACGAGCTCACCAACAAAGAGCTCACCATGGCGATTCTCGAACGTTGCGGCAAGGACGAATCGTCGATCGAGTACGTCGAAGACCGCCTCGGTCACGACCGTCGATACAGCATCGATACCTCCAAGATTCGCGCCCTGGGTTGGGCGCCGGAGAAGAACTTCGAAGAGGCGCTCGACGAAACCGTTGCCTGGTATCGCAGCAACCGCGAGTGGTGGGAGCCGCTCAAGGCATCGGTGAAGAACCGCTAGTGGTGCGGGTGCTGCTCACCGGCGCGGGAGGTCAGCTCGGCGCCGACATCGTCGCTGCCGCAGCGCAGCGAGATGGAATCGAACTGCATGCTTTTGATCGTGCACATCTCGATGTCACCGAGCAGCGGGGGATGCTGACGATCGACGAGATTGGGCCGGACGTCATCATCCACACAGCGGCGTATACGGCGGTCGACGCGTGCGAGGCCGACCCCGAAACGGCTCGCATCGTCAACGACGTTGGTACGCAAAGGGTGACCGCCATGGCTGGCGACATCGGCGCTCGGGTCATCTACACCAGCACGGACTACGTCTTCGACGGAACCAAGGCCGAGCCCTACATCGAATCGGACGAGCCAAACCCACAATCCGAGTACGGCAAGACGAAACTCGCCGGCGAACGCCATGTCGCCTCTCTTGGCGACCACGGGCTGATCGTTCGAACATCGTGGGTATGTGGAGCGAACGGCTCGAACATGGTCAAGACCATCCTTCAGGCTGCAGACAAGCACCCGACGCTGACCTTTGTCGACGATCAGATTGGCAAACCAACGTTCACCACCGACCTTGCTGACACCCTGCTCACCCTCGCTGAACGCAACGACCCTGCCGACTCAGGAATCATGCACGTCACCAACGAAGGCGCGGTGTCCTGGTTCGAGTTTTGCCAGGATGTCCTTGAATTTGCAGGCCTGGGCCGTGACCGCGTGCAAGCCTGCGCCACCCACGAATTGCAGCCGCCGCGCCCCGCTCAGCGCCCAGCAAACTCGGTTTTGGCCAACACGCGATTTGGCGAACTCGGCTTGCCCCTTCTTCGGCACTATCGCGAGCCGCTAAGAGAAACGGTCCACGATCTGACCAGCTGACCGCGGTCCGGTAGCTTTGATGGGTCGGTGGGCCGCCGGTTCGCTTACGACAATC
>CAZMYN010000076.1:10307-13596 GCA_964570495.1 uncultured Acidimicrobiales bacterium
CTTACGTACAGGGAGTTTCCGAGTTCATGCACACACGCAGAGTTTGGGTGGCTATCGCCACAATCTGCTGCACCGTTGCTGCGGTGACCGTTCCGGTCGGCGCACAGGATGAACCGGCTCCCGATCCGATCGACACGTCGACGACGGTCACCGGCCACGGCTGGGGCCACGGGCGAGGAATGAGCCAGTACGGCGCTCTTGGCTACGCGATCGACTTTGGCTGGTCCAGCGCGCAGATTCTCGATCACTACTACGGCGGTACTACCGCCGGAACCGTCGACAATGCGCTGCTGACCGTCCGCATCGAATCGGCGAGTGACCAAGCAACGGTCGCGCAGGTCGACAGCGGAGTCATGGTGCTGATCGATGAGCAAGACAACGTCACCCACGTCGGAACCGGCGGAGCCCTCCGCCTCACCGCCGTCGATGGCGGATTCGTTCTGGCCGACGCCCCAACCTGCTCAGGGCCCTTCGTCGACCGAGACGGCGTGATCGATGCCGAGATCCTCCGCATCAGCACCGCAGACACTCCCGAAGGAACCGGGCTGACCGGCACGGTTGGCCCTGGTGCTGTCGTCACCGGCGACTGGGACGGCGACGGAGACGACGAGGCCGCTACGGCCAACGGAACAACCTGGACGCTGTACAACGGCTCGGCGACGAACCCGGCCGTGTCGGTTCGTGAGACGTTCGAAATGCCCGCTGGTGTTCCTGTCAGCGGCGACTGGGACGGCGATGGTGTCGATACCGCTGGCGTCTTTGTCGATGGAACCTGGTTCCTCGGCAACGGAACCGCCAATGCCTCACAGATTGCCTTCGGCGACCCGGGTGACTTCCCGATCGTGGGCGACTGGGACGGCGACGGCAACGACGATCTCGGAGTCCGACGCGACAACACGTGGTTCCTTTCCCCCGGTGCGGGCGCCGACGTCATCTCGTTCGACTGGGGATGGTTGGGCGACACCCCGATCGTGGGCGACTGGGACGGCGACGGAATCGATGACGCTGGCCTTCTTCGCGGACGTGAGTGGTTCCGTCGAACTCGCACCGGCGCAACGCTGGGACCGGCCCTTCCCGTAATCACCTATGCCAACAAGCTGCGCTACCTCGTGGGCGACTGGGACGGAAACGGAACCGATGAGCGGGGCCGTCACGACGACGGAATCATCACCCTTCCCGGCTCTGACGGAACGAACGATGCCCCGGAGCCCATTACTCCTCGCCTCGACCCGAACATCGAGCTCAGCCAGTCGATTCAGCGCTGTGTCTCGGCGAGCGAGCAGCGCTACTACCGCGGCGAACTGCGGGCGGTCCACAACAATGGGAGCCAGCGAACGGTTAATGCTGTGCCCCTCGAGTCGTACCTGCGTGCCGTAGTCCCGCTCGAGATGCCCGCCAGCTGGGCGTTGCTCGGTGATGGTGATGGTGCTCAGGCCCTGCAGAGCCAAGCGGTGTCGGCCCGTTCATATGCCATGGGTGAGAATCGGGCCAGCTACGCCCAAACATGCGACACGATTTCGTGTCAGGTCTACGGAGGCCGTGCCGTCCGGCGCAATGGCGTGGTTTCAACCAACGAGAACGACCTCTCGAACCTCGCGATCGCGCAAACATTGGGCATCGTTCGAATTCGCGACGGCGAGGTGGCACGAACCGAGTTCTCTTCCTCGACCGGAGGCTGGACCGCAGGCGGTGTGTTCCCCGCTGTTGAAGACCTCGGCGACGCGGTTGCTATCAACCCGAACCACGACTGGTCGGTCGACTTCGAGATCCAACAATTCGAAGACTGGTTCAGCGGGCGACAACTCAACAAGATCTACGTCTCGCAGCGAAACGGCCTTGGTCAAGATGGTGGTCGCGTCGAGGAGGTCACCCTCGACTTCGCCACGGACGACCCAACAGTGGTTGAAACCTTCACCATGACCGGCAACGAATTCCGTCGAGCCTTTGGTTTGCGAAGCGATTGGTTCAGCGTCGACTGGGAACGCACACCGTCATTTACCCAATGCGTGTGCCCCGATACCTGGCCAAACCAAGCCATCATCGACGAGCTCGAAGATAGCTAGCGCGAAGTTGTCTAGACCGCTGTTCTAGACAGCTGCTCTAGACAGTATCGATATCGAGGGTCGCCAGAACCTCGTTGACGAGCGGCACCAGGACCTCGCGTTGACGGTGCGACCCGAGGACCACGTACAAGCAGAACGCCCGTCCGCTCTCGTTGAAGAACACCTGACGGCCAGATTGGCCTTGCAAGGTCCGCTGCATCTGCTGGGGATGAAAGTCGTCGGCTGCGAGTGTTGGAACCCCGTTATGAGCAAAGAGCACTTGCCCGACGCTCTCGGGTCCATGCTCGAACAAGATGACCATGACCGCGCCGCTGCTCATGATCTCGACAGCGCCGCTACCGAAATCGCCGCGCTCTGCAGGCAGTGCAAAGTTCGCCAAATGGACGACGTTGCGTGCAATCTCGACGTCGTTCGCCGCTGTTCCCAAGCCCGGTTCTCCGAGAGAGCGTCCTACATTCTGGGGAGCGCGCGTGAAAATCTCGCCTTCCCAGCCAGTTGGTAGGCCAACGGTTACGCCACCCGACGACAACGGGGTCATGCAGCTTTCTCCTCATCAGGTAAATGGAGCTGATCGAAACAGAGCTTCACAGTACCGCTCCAGTCGTGGCGATCACGCCAACCAACGACGCAATCCCAAGAGCGGCAACCGCCCCTGTTCGCGACCTTGCTCGATACGCATCGAGCCTGTGGTGAAACGTTCGTAGACGCTCGGGCGAATCAACCGAACGTGCCGCCAGCACCGAGGCGCCGCGCGCTGTTCCGAAGACGAGTCCGAGTAGCAGCGACGCCCAGAACGACCCGATGAGCACCATGGCAACTACGAGCAGGTGGACGAGCGTCGTGGAGATGATCGTCGATATCCCAAAGCCCAGTTCCGCGCCCCAACCGCCGCCGTAGACCCAGCCTCGGTAGCTCTGTATCCAGTTCTCGTTCACCTGTCGGGTTCGAGTCGGCAACAGTCGTTCTTGGCTCGTTGCTTCGAGGACGAGCGCGGCCACCGAGAACGCCGCAACGAGGCCGATGCGTACGGTGTCTGAGGGGCTGGCGACCCCGGTGACGACAAGACCGATCAGCCCGGCGACCGCTCCGAGAGCGAGACCGCCGAGAGCGCTGCCCAAAATGTGGGCACCCACGGTGAAGCGAAATGAGTTGTTGCGGCTCCGTTCCCCGAACGGATGAATGCTCGAAAGCATCGACTCGCCTCAGGGGGACCACGTCGAGCGCAA
>CAZMYN010000077.1:0-5313 GCA_964570495.1 uncultured Acidimicrobiales bacterium
ACTTTCGTTTTGGCGCAGGTCGTTCGCGCAGACACCTAACCTGACTCGATGGCCACGCGTGAATTCATTGCGATGGGGACGGCATCGATGTTGCCGACTCGGTATCGCGCGCACAACAGCTATGCCGTGCGCTTCGACAGCCAGCTCGTCCTCTTCGACCCCGGCGAAGGCGCCCAGCGCGGTTGCACCTTGGCGGGAGTGTCGATCGCGAAGGCAACCGCGGTCTGTGTCACGCACTTCCATGGCGACCATTGCCTGGGGCTGCCCGGGGTCGTCCAGCGTCGCTCGGTCGACAACAACGCGAATTCGAAGAGCAGTCCTCTGCCGATCTTTTATCCCGGTGACGGCCAGGAGTACTTCGACCGGTTGCGGCACGCGACGATCTTCCACGATTCTTCCCACATCGAAGAGCGGCCGATCACCGCAGCGGGGGAGCAGGCAACGCTCGGTCCGCTCACGCTGACAGCCCTGCCGCTCAAGCATCGCGACACCACCTACGGCTACCGCCTCGACGAGCCCGACGGCGTCTCGGTCGACTCCGAGCTACTCGCCCAGTTCGAAATCGCAGGACCCGATGTAGGAAAGCTCCTCAACCAGGGCTGGATCGACGGACCGAACGGACGTGTCGAAGCGAGTGATGTAACCGTGCCCAAGAAGGGTCAGTCGATGGCGTTCATCATGGACACGATGCCGTGCGACTCGATCCTCGAGCTCGCCCGCGATGTCGACTTGATGGTGTGCGAGTCGACCTACATCCACGAACACGTAGACCTCGCCGAGAAGTACATGCACATGACGGCACGCCAAGCAGCCGAGTTCGCGACCGAAGCAGGCGCCCGGCGTCTCGTGCTCACCCACTTCTCAGCCCGCTATCCGGACTCTCAGGTGTACGGCGACGAGGCGTCGCAGTACCACGACGATGTGGTCGTGGCCGATGAGCTGTCAACGACCGAGTTCCCGCCGGTTATCAAAGGCGACTAGCGACGGCCTTGCTTGTTTGACGGCTTGCGCTTGGGTCCGCCGCCTTGGCTGTTGCGGCTCTTGTGCTTCTTCGACTTGGGCTTGCCCGAGCCGTCGTTGCGTCGCTGACCCTGCTTTGAATGCGACTTTCCCTTGTTGGAATGCGACTTCGACTTTGGCTTTGAACCAGAGCGTTGCTGAGAACCCGACTCGTCGTCGCGCTGGCCGCCTCCGTGTCGTTTCTTTCCCTTGGACTTGTGCTTATTCGACTTGCCCTTATGGCGCGACTGGCCGTTCTTCCCTCGCTGGCCGCCACCCTTGCGTTGGCCCTGGCCACCCTTCTTTTGGCCGCCGCCCTGATTGGGTTTGTGGTCCGAGTGTGACTTGCGAGGGGTTGGAGCATCGGGCAGCTCGGAGCCGTCAGGGAGCCGCGCGTCTTCAAACTCGCTGCTGATGCCCGCCGCCTTCTGCATCTTCTTCGACGCGGTTCGCTGGGCCTTACCAATGAAGGAAATGACAATTCCCGTTGCACCGGCACGAGCGGTACGACCCGATCGATGAATGTAGGTCTTGTGGTCTTCGGGCGGATCGAAGTGGATCACGCTCTCGACCCCATCGATGTGCACCCCGCGGGCAGCCACGTCGGTGGCCACTAAGGCTTGCGCCTTGCCGTTTGCGAACGAGGCGAGCGCTCGCTCTCGTTGGCCTTGGCTTCGATTGCCGTGAATCGCAACGGCGTCGACGCCAGCTCGGCTCAACTGCTTTGCCACGCGATCCGCGCCGTGGCGAGTTCGAACGAAGACGATCGAGGGGTACAGCCGAGTGATCGTGCGAGCAGCGATCTCGACACGCTCGGGCCGTTCTACATTCCAGAACAGGTGCGTCATCGATTTGATATCGGGTTCGGCGGGGCCGATCTCGTGACGGACGGGGTTCTTTTGATACTCGCGGCTGAGCACCGCAACGTCGCCATCGAGCGTCGCGGAGAACAGCGTGGTCTGGCGCTTTGGATGGCACTTATCGAGAATGCGTCGGACCGGAGGAAGAAAGCCCATGTCGGCCATGCGGTCGGCTTCGTCGAGCACGACCCACTTGACCGCGCCGAGCGATACGTCGCCCTGTTGGATCATGTCTTCGAGGCGACCCGGGGTGGCGACGAGCACATCGGCCCCGCGGCGGATCTGCTGAACTTGCTTGTTGTAAGACGCTCCGCCGTAGACCGCAACGGCCCAGCGCTTCCGAGCCCGCATCAGCGGATCGAGTTCATCGGCGATCTGGGTTGCGAGTTCTCTCGTTGGAGCGAGGATCAACGCCAGAGGCCGGGACTTTTCGGCCTTTTCGATCGTCGACGCAATCGGGATTCCGAACGCGAGCGTTTTGCCCGAACCGGTCGGGGCGCGGCCGAGAATGTCGCGACCTGAAAGCCCGTCGGGGATCGTTGCTTGTTGGATTTCGAAGGGCGTCTCGATGCCCTGCGAAGCCAACGCTTCGACAACGGCGGGGTGGACGCCGAGGTCGGAAAAGGAGCTGGGCACGAAGGCCAAGCCTAGGGGTGGTACCAACTAAAGGGCGGATGGCCTGTCTATGTCACAGCTATCGTCGACGCCGTTTTGATGGTGCTGTCACCATACGGCCGTCGGACTTTCCGGTGATTTTGATGACGCCGCGGGCCTCGGCTGCGGTCACGAAGCTGTTGAAGTTTCGGTAGCCGAGATTTCGCTCGCTGAAGTCCGAGTCCTTCTTTCGCAGAGCTGTCTTGAGCCCGGTCAACGGAATCGGGCCGTCTTCTTTCACCAGCTTGGCGAGGAGTTCGTCGACCTCGGCCCCGGTCGTGCCGCAGACCGCAACCTCCGGGTCGCCCGAGCCGGTCAGCTCGATGAGGCCCTTCTCCGCGAGGTTTGCCAACAGGGCACCGAAACTGCGAAACCCCAGCTCGGCCTCGGAGAACGTTGGGTCCTTGCGCAGCAACGCGCGCTTCAAACTCGATGAGCGCACCGAGCCCGATGACGAGCAGAGCCCAGCGAGCGTGCTGGTAACGGTCGATAGGTCCGACGATGGCATCGGGCCAACGGCATCGGCGGATTTGCCCTTGCTCTTCTGCTTCTTTGGCTCATCGTCGGAGACGAGGTTGTCGTAGAACATGAATTCGTCGCACGCGGGAGGCAACAGCTTCGACGTGCTTTGCCGCACACCGACGCCGATCACTTGGCGGTCGAGCTCGCGAAGCTTTTGCACGAGGGGACTGAGGTCGCTGTCGCCGGTGCAGATCACGAACGTGGTGATGTAGTCGCGGTCGAGGGCCAGTTCGATGGCGTCGATCGCCATCTTGATGTCGGCGGCGTTCTTGCGGCTGCCGCCCATCTTCTGCGGAATGTCGACGAGCTCGACCTGGTGGCGGGTCAGCATCCGGCGGTCGCTATCGAAATACGACCAGTCGGCGTACGCCTTGCGATGGATCACCCGGCCGCGCTCGGCCAGAGCGTCGGCCACGGGGCCAAAGTCGAACGCCGAACCCAGGTTCTCCTTGGCTCCAATCGCGAGGTTCTCGTAGTCGAGAAAGACAGCGATGCGAGGTTCGATTTCGTCGATGGCCATAGCTGCAGCCTTCCAGAGGCGGCGAGACAAGGGTCAGACCCGCGTATCCTGAAGGTCGTGTCCAGCGAGGTCGTCGTTTCGGCGTTCTACAAATTCGTGGCGGTCGACGACCTCGACGCGCTCCGCAACCCGTTGCTCGAACGCTGCCTCGAGCTCGACATGTCCGGCTCGATCCTCGTTGCGCCCGAGGGGATCAACGGGACGATTGCGGGGTCGCGTTCCTCGACCGACGAGCTATTTGGCTGGCTTCGATCCGACGCACGTTTCGCCGACCTGCTCACCAAGGAATCCCACGTTGGTGAGGTTCCGTTCAAGCGGATGAAGGTTCGCCGCAAGAGCGAGATCGTGAGCCTGCGCCAAGACGTCGACCCGACCGAGGTCGTCGGCACCTACGTCGACCCGGCTGACTGGAACGATGTTGTCTCGGACCCCGAGGTGTTCGTGATCGACACCCGCAACGTCGAGGAGATTTCGGTCGGCACGTTCACGGGCGCGGTCGACCCAAAGACCGACGCGTTCAGCGAGTTCGCCGACTGGGTCGACGAGACGCTCGACCCCGAGGTACACACGAAGGTCGCCATGTTCTGCACCGGCGGCATCCGCTGCGAGAAAGCCTCGTCCTACATGCTCGACAAAGGCTTCCCCGAAGTTCTGCATCTGCGCGGCGGCATCCTCAACTACTTGGAGAAGGTCCCCGAGGCCGAGTCGATGTGGGAAGGGGAGTGCTTCGTGTTCGACGAACGGGTGACCGTCGATCACGACCTGCAGACCGGCAGCTTCGAGCTTTGCCGCGGATGTCGTCGAGTCGTGGCTAGTGCCGACAAACAAATGCCCGAGTTCGAGGACGGCGTGTCGTGCCCGGCGTGTTTCGGTGGGCTGACCGCCGAGAAGATGGAAGGCCTGCGCGAACGTCATCGCCAGCAACTCGCCGCCGAAGCCCGCGGCGAACGCCACGTCGGCCAAGTGCTCGACGGCTAGTCCTGTCGCTCCACAGTCCAAACCGACCGCCATTGGATGGTTTGGACGGCGAATGTCACGCAGCTGGGATATCCACGCCGAACAGTTCGGCACGCGCCCGGGCAGCCGCGGCGAACTGGCTGACGAACGTGTCTGGCCGACCAATCTGGCTCCAGGTGACATAGAGAAGCTGCCAGCCCGCAGCGCTCAGCGCGAGATCTCGCACGTTGTCGGCATCCTCCTTGCCAGCACCCCAGTGAAAGGTCCGGCTGTGGGCCTCGACGCCGAGCTTGAGTGCGGGGCAAGCAATATCGAGCCGATATCGAACCGAATCGGTGACGACCTCGTGTTGTAGTTTGAGCGGAGGAAGCCATGGGAGTGCAACGAGATCGGCGACAGCACGCTCGAACCAGCTGTCGGTAACTCCGTTGACGCGACGTGGATCATCGAGCACCTCACGAAGGTGACTCACACCGCTCGGTACGCGCTGGCCGAGACGCTCCATAGTCTCTTCCAACCAGCGCATCGAGTCTGTCCGCAAGAACGCATCTAGGCAGCGCTCGAGCGTCCGCGCGTCAACGTGTGGCCCCAGCGTGCAGAGCGTTGCAGCCCGACTCAGCGTGCCGATGTGGTCGACTTCGGTGATGTCCTTGACCGGATCGATGTGTTTCCAGCGCAGGATCTGAAAGCGCGCTGGTCGGACATTGCGGTCCGACGGAACCCAGACGACCGGACTGGTCGTGGGCTTGGGCAGCCAACCGTGCAACCACGCGGCCGAGGTGCTGGTTGCTGCTGCACCTC
>CAZMYN010000077.1:5413-7937 GCA_964570495.1 uncultured Acidimicrobiales bacterium
TCACTGCAGCTCGCAACTCCTGGCCGGGCGGTGTACCCAGATGCGTAAGCGCCCAAACCCGCGGGTAGAGGCGGGTCACCAGGCCGCGCTCTTGTGCTGCTCGAAGCCTTCGGGTGGTGATGATTTCGGCGGCCTCGTCTGAGTGGATTGCGTTGTGTCGGGAGGCCGCGAGCTCGACAAACGCACCAAGTGCCTCGTCATATCGCATGCCGTCACCGTACGGATGCCCTGTGACAGCTCGAGCCACAGTCCAAACCGACCGCCATTGGGTGGTTTGGACTGCCGTTGCATATGTTCTCGAACAATTGTTCGCACACGAACAGTTGTTCGTGTAGGGTGGTCGATCCCGGGCGGAGTACCCGACTCAACTCCAACCACGAGGAACCCTCATGAACACCACTTCCCCCACGTCTCCCAGCACCGTCAGCATCACCGCCGCACAACGTCGACGCCGTCATCTCTCGGTGTACCACCGGGCTCTACGCGCCGCCGACACACCCGAACAGCGTGCTGCCGTGGCCGCTCGCTATCGGCAGCTCTTTACTGTCAGTGCCGCTGCGTAAGGTCCTCGCATGGCCAAATCGAAAACCGTTTTCATCTGCCGCAACTGCGGTCACAACGCCCACAAGTGGATTGGGCAGTGCCCCGATTGCAACGAATGGAACAGCCACGACGAGGAGCTAGCAGAGCGAATCGCAAAGCCCTCGATGTTGATGGGTCAAGCACCGCGTCAGATCAAAGACGTCACGATCGATTCCTTCCACACGACCTCGACCGGCATTTCTGAGCTCGACCGAGTTCTCGGAGGTGGCTTCGTCAGCGGTTCGGTCACCCTCGTCGGTGGCGAGCCTGGCATTGGCAAGAGCACATTGTTGTTGCAAGCGGTCGCGGCCATGAGCCGTGAGGGCAAGACGTGCCTCTACGTCTCGGCCGAAGAGTCGAGCGAGCAGGTTCGTTTGCGAGCCGACCGCCTCGACGCTGTCGTCGACAATTTGTGGCTGGTGTCGGAGACATCGCTCCCGGCGGTGCTTGCACACTGCGATGAACTCAAGCCCGACGTCGTCGTTGTCGACTCGATTCAAACCATCCACGACCCCGACCTCAGCTCAGCCCCCGGAGCTGTGGGTCAGGTGCGTCATTGCGCGCATTGCTTGGTTACCGAAGCCAAGCGACGGGCAATGACCACCGTTCTTGTCGGCCACGTGACGAAAGAGGGCGGCCTTGCGGGCCCGCGTGCCCTCGAGCATGTGGTCGACACCGTGTTGGCGTTTGAGGGAGACCGCCATCACGCACTCCGGTTGCTCCGAGCGGTCAAGCACCGCTTCGGAGCAACCGATGAGCTCGGCGTATTCGAGATGGCAGGCTCAGGCCTCGAATCGGTCGGCGATCCAAGCCGACTGTTCCTTGCCGATCGTGCCAAAGGAGTCGCTGGCTCCGTGGTCGTTCCTGTTCTCGATGGGCACCGACCGCTACTCGTCGAAGTGCAGGCACTCGTTGCCCCCTCCAACCTGGCATCGCCACGACGTTCGGCCCAGGGCGTCGACAACGGACGGCTGTCGCTGATCATCGCGGTGCTCGAGCGTCGCTCCCAGATTGGCTTTGCCAAGACCGACGTCTTCACCTCGGCAATTGGTGGCGTCAAAGTTTCTGAACCTGCCGCCGACCTCGCCATGGCATTGGCGCTTGCCTCATCGGTGACCGGCCATCCGCTCGACTCGGGGCTCGTTGCCTGCGGCGAGATCGGCCTTGCCGGCGAACTCCGTCAATCCGCCCAAACCGAACGCCGCCTTGCCGAAGCAGCCCGGGTCGGGTTTACGACCGCGGTCATTCCGGCCGGAGCGCCGCCCACACCCGACGGCATTGTTGGCCTCCGAGCCGAGACGCTCACCGAAGCGCTGCACCTCACGGGGATGATCGGCAGTGGGACGGGCTTTCGAGCCGACAACGCTCTGCGGGGAATCTACGGAGGTTGATGGTTGTCCCGGCACTATCAGACTCCGTAGACCCAGCGCACGGGCGCCTAGGATGCCGGGGTGCGTGCATATGAACCGGCTGACGCCGAAGCAGTCCTTGCAATCAATACGGAATGTCTGCCCGAAGTGGGCGAGATGGATGCCGAGAAGCTTGAGTTGTTCGCTCGAATAGCGGCGTTCTTCGTCGTCGTCGAAGACGAAGATGACGTACCGTTTGGTTTCCTAATCGGTCTCGACAATGACGCTGTTGGAGAGTACGCAAGCCCAAACTTTGCTCACTTCACCGCGAAGTACAACAGCGAGTTGGCCTACGTCGATCGGATTGCAATCACCGAGTCAAAGCGTGGGCAAGGCCACGGCCCGGCGCTGTACAACGCGTTCGAAGCGTGGGCCTTTGGCTTTGGCAAGGGAGTGCTTGCCGCCGAAGTCAACACCGTCCCCGACAACCCACGGTCACATCGATTTCACCTGGAGTTCGGCTTCACCGAGATGGCACGAGGAAACCCCTACGGCCCCGACGAGGAAGTCGCCTACTACGAGAAGTGGCTGTA
>CAZMYN010000077.1:8037-13548 GCA_964570495.1 uncultured Acidimicrobiales bacterium
GATGGTGTAGCGGCGGTCGGTTTGGCTGAGCCAGCCGAGGCGGATGAATGCCGAGATTGCCTTGTTCACACGCTCACGCGATGCACCGACCATGCCCGACAGTTCTTCTTGGGTGATCGGCAACGTGAACTCGTCGGAGTCGCCAGCGAGTTCGAGGAGACGCTTGGCGGTGCGACCCGTGACATCGAGAAAGACCGAGTCGGCGAGCGCCTCGTCCATCGAGCGCAACCGGCGGGCCAACATGTCGACCACTCGCCATAGGAGATCGGGGTGTGCTTCGTAGACGGCTTTGACCGGAGCGTAGGGAATCTCCGCGACCTTCGACGGTTCGAGGGCACGCGCCTCGGCCGATCGACCCATGCCGTCGAAAAGCCCCATCTCGCCAAAGAGGTCGCCGTCTTCCATGAGGGCAACTACCGACTCACGTCCGTCGATCGACTTGTTCGCGATGGCGATACGGCCCGAGATGACGATGTACAGCGCGTCGGGGTCCTGACCTTCAGAAAACAGAATGTCGCCTCGCCACAGCGACTTTTCGGCCGCTGCGGCGGCAAGTTCCGATGCGACGCCCGCGTCGACATCGCGAAACAGATCTACTGAGGTGAGAAGTGAGGAATCAACCATGACAAGGCGATACTAGTGACATGAGCCACGACAACGCCTCTTCGGTCGAAGAGATGCGCGATGGAGTGTGGACCATCGTCGTGGCAGGCGGGTCCGGACTCCGATTCGGAGAACGCAAACAGTTCGTTGAACTGGCTGGTCGGTCGGTGTTGCAGCGCTCGGTTGATGCGGCCACCGCGAGTTCGACAGGAATCGTTGTTGTCGTACCCGCCGATGTTGTTGATGAGGTCGTCGTTCAGTCCACTGCCGAGCTCGTCGTCGTAGCGGGAGGTTCGAGCCGCGCAGAATCGGTTCGTCGGGGTCTGACCGCGGTTCCCGACCAAACCGCCATCATCCTCGTTCACGATGCAGCTCGTCCTTTGGCGTCAGCGCAACTCTTCGATCGCGTTGTCGACGCGGTCCGGAAAGGAGCGGTCGGTGTCGTCCCCGCGGTGCCGCTGGCAGACACGATTCGATCCACGAGCGGTGGCGTCGTCGACCGGAGCACGCTGCTTGCCGTGCAGACACCCCAGGGCTTCGCGGCCGAGGCGCTGCGAGCAGCACACGGAACAAATGGTGAGGCGACCGACGACGCGTCGCTCGTCGAGTCTCTTGGCCACACCATCGAAACAGTTCAGGGTGACGCGATTAATCGTAAGCTCACCGAACCAACCGATCTCGTGTCCGCCGAGGCACTGATCGCCCACGTTGAAAGCCAGTCATGAGCAATTCCACACCCTCGATTCGTGTCGGCCAAGGCTTCGACGTTCACCCTTTCTCGAACGATCCCGAACGTTCGTTGGTGCTCGGAGGGGTGTCGCTACCTGGTCCCGGGTTGGAGGGCCACTCCGACGCCGATGTCATTGCCCATGCAATTACCGACGCGCTGTTGGGCGCGGCTGGCCTCGGCGATATCGGCTCGCACTTTCCTGACACCGACCCCGCGCTCGCCGGTGCTGACAGTATCGAGCTCCTTCGAAGCGCGGCGGCGAGCGTGCGTAGTGCTGGGTGGGAACCTCAAAACGCCGACTGCTCGGTCGTTCTCGATGCGCCAAAGATCGCGCCGCATCGAGAGGAGATGCAGCAACTGCTCTCGGCTGCGCTCGGTGCGCCCGTTGCGGTCAAGGGGAAGCGGCCAGAGGGAATCGGTGCGCTCGGTCGCCACGAAGGAATTGCCTGTTGGGCCGTGGCGCTCGTTGCCCGGGCCGGTGGCTGACGACCAGACCTTCGCGCTCGGACCCTTTCGGGTCTATCGAATTCGCGAGCCGAAGGGTCGTCGTCTCCTCCAGCTGATCGTCGGGCTCGTCACCTTCGGAGCGTCGGTCGCGCTCGGCCTCGAAGCAATGTTGGGGGTTTCGCCGTGGACCGTGTTTCACGACGGTGTCAGCCAACGATTGCCATTGTCGATCGGCGTAGTCACGCTTCTGGTTGGGTTGGCCGTCTTGATGATCTTTCCGATCATCGACGAACCGATCGG
This sequence comes from uncultured Acidimicrobiales bacterium, assembly GCA_964570495.1. Classification (GTDB taxonomy): domain Bacteria; phylum Actinomycetota; class Acidimicrobiia; order Acidimicrobiales; family SHLQ01; genus SHLQ01. The sequence continues at coordinate 10,118 of CAZMYN010000077.1, forward strand.
GATCGGCACGATCCTCAACATTCTGGTCATCGGTCCAGCAGTCGATCTCACGTTGCTGATCATCCCTGACCTCACGAACATTGCCGTGCGCGTCGTGGCGCTCGGTCTTACTCCGGTCGGAATCGGTCTTGGTTCGGGCCTCTACATCGGCGCGAGTCTGGGTCCTGGGCCTCGAGACGGACTGATGACCGCGCTCAAAAGGCGAGGCGTTGCGGTCTGGGTTGCCCGCACCGGAATCGAAGCCACGGCCTTGGTGATTGGAGCATTGCTGGGCGGCGATCTCAGCTGGGGCACACTGTGGATTGCCGGTTCGATTGGATTCTTCGTGCAGTACTTTTTGGTCCGGCTTTCCGTGCCGGATAGTGAGTAGTTGAACAACTACATAGAGTGGTCAACCGATCACTGCGTCTTGTCGGACATGCTTAGTAGTAGATAGTTTGCAATGCGGCCTCTCGCGAGGCGGAAAGGGAGTAATGCGATCTCCAATCAAGAAGGGCTTCGTCGGAGTCCTCAGTGTTGCGCTGGTTTCAGTTTTTCTTAGTACGGCAAGTGTGAGCGCACAGGTGGCCACGACGTGCGCGGGCCAAGCGGCCACCATCATCGGCACGAACGGGCCCGATGTCCTTCGCGGCACTCCCGGCGCCGACGTGATCGTGGGCAACGCCGGCGACGACCAGATCTTCGGTGCCGGCGGCAACGACATCATCTGCGGCAACGCCGGCGCCGACCTCATGCAGGGAGGCGACGGACGAGACCTCATCATCGGTGGCTTTGGGCCTGACCGACTTGTGGGTGGCAATGGCAATGACGATCTTCGAGGCGGCCCAGGCAACGACCAGGTAGTTGGAAAGGTCGGTGCTGACACTCTCCGCGGCGACGCTGGCGTCGATCGCATCGTCGGCAACCTCGGCACCGATACCTGCTTTGCTCAGTGGAACGACGAGTTCATCACCGGTTGCGAAGATGGAAACGTACGGACACGGCGAGGAACCGGCGATGCAGTTGCAAATGTGCCGGCCCTCCCGAACAACTTCCGGCTCGTCCGCTTCTGTCACGGCGGATCACCAACCAACTGCGACGATTACTATGCAGCGCAAATTCAGCTTGACGGCACCGGCACCTTCGATGCCCTGAGCGTGACCGCTTTTGACGCCGCTGGCGACACGATCGCTACCTACTCTGCGGTCGGCGACACGATGGACGGCACGTTCTTGTTCAAGGGCCTGCCCGCGCGACTCGAAGTCGACAGCGGCGGCGGCCCGTGGGGTGTTGTCTTCATGACCAAGTTCGCGCTTCCGTCGAAGCGAGCCAATGCATCGGGCACCGGCAACATGGTCTACCAAGTCTCGAACACGGTGAAGAACTTCTCGAACGTCACCGCCACGTGGGATGGCTTCGGCAACTTTGCTGCCGTCGGCATTTCGCCGAGCCGAGGGCGCGACCTCATGGTGAATCAAGTTCGCTTCCCAGGCGGGGACACACCACCGTTCACCGCCACCGCTACCGCGCAACAAGGCATCTCCTTCGTCCAGGTCTTGTCGGCTGAAGGAACCTGGCGAGTTCAGCTCGGTTCCTGACGTGGCGTCGGGTCGCGGCCGCCAAGGTCGCGGTGGGCCAGGACCAAAACGCAGCGGAGGCGGACAACAACGCAAGGGCACAGAGCGTCAAGGTGGGGAACGAAAAAAGAGCGGCGATCGGATTGAAGGTCGCCACGCGGTCCGCGAGCTGCTGATCGCGGGCAGCCGCAAGGTGCGCGAGGTGGTGATGATCTCGGGCCAGGACGCAGCCCCGATCCTCGAAGACATTCGATTGATCGCCGACGATCGTCGGGTGCCGATTCGCGAACTCGGACGCTCAGCGTTCTACGCACTGGCCGACACCGAAAGCGCCCAAGGGGTACTCGCCGACGCGGACCCATTGCCGACCGTCGACCTCGAGGAGGATCTCCTTGGGGGGAACAACAACCCGTTCCTGCTCATGGTCGACGGACTTACCGATCCACACAATCTCGGCGCAATTATTCGCTCTGCGGATGCGGCGGGAGTGACCGGGCTGATTCTGCCCAAACATCGATCAGCCCGAATTACGGCGACGGTCACCAAAACCGCTGCCGGGGCCGTCGAGTACCTGCCGATTGCGAGCGTTGGAGGTGTTCCCGCTGCAGTGCAGGTGCTCCAGAAGCACAACGTGTGGGTAATCGGCCTCGATGAAGCGGGCACGCGAACAATCTTCGATCTCGATCTTGCCGATCAACCCATCTGCTTGGTGCTCGGAGCCGAAGGCCCCGGCCTGTCGCGCCTCACCCGGGAACGCTGCGACGAGCTCGTGTCGATTCCTATGCAGGGCTCGGTTGCATCGCTCAACGTCTCGGCTGCTGGAACGGTGGCCATGTTCGACATTGCACGACGTCGGCTAGGTCTCGGGGGATAGCCATGATTCGAGCGGGGATCATCTCATTGCACACCTCGCCGCTGACACAGCCCGGTACCGGCGACAGCGGCGGCATGAACGTCTACATCCGCGAGTTCGTGTCGTCGCTGACCCAAGCCGGAGTGTCGAGCGATGTGTTTGTACGGCGCTGGACCGACGAACTTGAACCGATCGTCGAGGTCGAGCCGGGGTTTCGTGTCATCCACGTTCCCGCGGGCGACATCGAGCTCACGAAGGAGCAGCTCCCCGACATCGTCGAGGAATTTACCGAGTGGATGAAACGGTGGCTTGCCGAGAATCCGGTCGATGTTCTCCACGCGAACTATTGGCTCTCGGGAGTTGTGGGGCATCAACTCAAACACGAACTGAACCTGCCGCTCGTCACCACGTTCCATACGCTCGCCCGCGTCAAGGCTGAACTTGGCGACGCCGAACCTGGAGCGCGGATGGCGGCTGAGGCGCAGGTCGTTGCATGCAGCGACATGCTCATTGCGAACTCCGACGAAGAACGCCGACACCTCATCGAGCTTTACGGCGCGAACGATGACCGTGTCGAGATCATCGCTCCCGGAGTGGATCGCGCGTTCTTTTCGCCGGGTCGCGCGGCGGGGGCCCGCGAAGCAATCCGCTACGACGGTGGGCCAATCGTGTTGTTCGTCGGGCGCATCCAGCCGCTCAAGGGTCTCGACATTGCTGTCCAGGCGCTCGCCAAACTCAATGACAAGACCGCAACGTTGATGGTCGTCGGTGGTGCCAGCGGCCAACAAGGCGACTCTGAAGTCGTTCGAATTCTCGAGATGATCGACGAGCTTGACCTTGGTGACCGGGTCCGATTCGTCGACCCGCAGCCGCACTATGCGTTATCGACCTACTACCGGGCCGCCGACGTACTGGTCATGCCGAGTCGATCCGAGTCGTTTGGTCTGGTGGCACTCGAAGCAGCTGCGTGTGGAATTCCGGTAGTGGCTGCGTCCGTTGGTGGATTGCGAACACTCGTGCGC
>CAZMYN010000078.1:0-9951 GCA_964570495.1 uncultured Acidimicrobiales bacterium
CGTTCGCCCGATCGCCGGCTCGCCAGCCTGACGGCCGACGCTGGCGTCGGGATCTAGGGCTTGTTTCGGCGCGGTGTTTACGACAACTTCGGCCTCGCCGGGCACAAGTCGCGGGCGCTCATCGCTCGCGCACGCCGATATCAACGCGCTCATCGCGATCAAGACAACGCAGGTGCGCGATCGCCACGTGCTGGGGAGCGCGCTCGGACTCATCCCGCTAGTTTGCCGTGCCCAGCGCTGCGCATTGGAGCATCGTAGCCTGGAGACCCATGATGACTCGATCCCGTTCCAGAGGTGGCACTGCCAGAGGGGCCGCGCGCGTTGTCGCGTTGGCCGTGGTGCTCGCCGCGTGCGGGCAGGGTGTAAGCACGGTCGACCCTGGTCCTGGCGATACCGACGGCTCGTCGACGACCACCTCCACGACGTCAACGTCAACCCCCGAGGAACAAGATGGCGACGATGATGGCGGCGACGAACTTGTCACCGATGGCAACCCCGATTCGGTGACCACGACGACCAACGTCGCCCTTCCGATCGGTCCCGGCGATGGTGTTGGCGATGGGGGCGCTGATGGAATTGTTGACGGCGACGCAACCTCGGAGAATTTCGTATTGGCCGACGACACCGAGAACGGAGCCGTCTACGTCGAACTCGCCGAGTCGGGACTCGTGCTGACGGTCGAAGAACAAGAGTGCGCCGACACCAGTGCAACGTCGGCGGTCGACGCCGGTTCTGATCCTTTAGATGGCGTTATCGGTGCCGTTCAAGAATGTGCGACGCCACGGGCGCTCGATGACTTTGCCTCGACGCTGATCATCGCTGGTGGTCAACCCCTGCCACCGACCGAGGCTGCCTGCGTCGGCTCGAAGCTCCGCGACGGCGAGACCTACCGGCCGTTCTGGGCGTCGCTTCTCGAACAAGAACCGTTCGATTTCCTCCTTGCCGACACCGATGTTCAGAACCGCTATCTCGACCTGTTCGCCGACTGTGTGTCGGTTGGGCGCGCGGTCAGCGAGCAGACAAATGCACCACTTTCGATAGCCACGATGGGTTGCATCGACGCTCTGTACGCCGATAGGGAATTTGTGAGGATCACCATCGAGGCAGACCTTTCTGGCAACGTAGAGGATCTCGCCCGCATCGATTCTCAACTATCTGGTTGTCTTACCCCCGACGAGCAAGCGCTGCTCACGGGCAACTGACACTGCTGAGAACACCAACCCGCACGGCTGAAAGAAGACGCTATGACGTTTCGAATGTTCGGATTCCCCATAACGATCGAGATGTCGTTCATTGGTGTCATTGCCTTCTTGGGCTTCATCAGCTTCGAGAACGACTTTGCCTTGATTGCAGCCTTTGTGGTGATCGCCGTGATCTCGGTCTTGATCCACGAATTCGGTCATGCCTTCGCCGCCAAGTCCCAAGGCACCCAGGTGGGTCCAACTATCTCACTCGAAGGTATGGCTGGGTTCACCCGCTACCGACTAAACGAGCAGCCCAGCCGCGCCCAATCGATTTTCATCAGCTTTGCCGGGCCGTTGGCGGGCATCATCCTCGGTTTTCTCATCTTTGCTCTGCGTGAAAGCGGAGTCGTCGAGCTCACGGCGTTCAACGCCACACTGTTCCGGATTGGTTTCTTCACGACGTTTGTGTGGAGTGCGTTCAACCTGATGCCGATCGTGCCGCTCGACGGCGGCCACATCATGACCGATCTGCTTCCGGGTTCGACGGTCGAGCGAGCGCGCAAAGCCTCGATGGTTTCCATCGTGGTCGCGGTCATTGTTGGCATTGGGCTCTTCTTGCAGTGGAGGCTGTTGTTCGCTCCGATCATCCTTGGTGGCATGGCCTTTCAGAACCTTCAAATTCTCCGGCAGACGTCATCGGCCAGCTGACCCTCTAAGGTTTGACCCGGCCCGATAGGACGCGGGCCCATAGAGGAGAGCAATGCGTGCAGTGCTGCTGAACAAGGTCGACGACGCATTCAGCGTCGAGATAACCGACGTTGCTGAAGATCAACTCCCCGAGGCCGACACGCTCGTTGCGGTCGAGTACTCGACGATCAACTACAAGGACGGTCTCGCCATAACCAACACCTCGCCGATCGTGCGCAGCTGGCCAATGATCCCGGGAGTCGACTTCGCCGGGACCGTGCTCTCGTCTCAAAGCGACGACTACTCCGTTGGTGATCGAGTGGTGCTCAACGGTTGGGACGTGGGGGAGAAGCACTGGGGCGGCCTCGCCGAGCGAGCCCGCGTCGAAGCCGAGTGGCTCACACGCATCCCTGAAGAATTCTCGACCTACCAAGCAGCCGCAATTGGAACTGCTGGCTACACCGCAATGCTGTCGGTCCTCGCACTCGAGGACCACGGCATCACCCCCGAGTCAGGTCCGGTCCTCGTCACCGGAGCTGCGGGCGGGGTTGGCTCGGTAGCGGTTGCGATCCTGGCCCGCCTCGGCTTCGAGGTCATTGCATCGTCGGGCCGAGTCGACGAAGAGGGCGACTACCTGCGCTCGCTCGGCGCCAACGAGCTAATCCATCGCAGTGAACTCGCCGACCCGGTCGAACGGCCGCTTGTCAAGGCACGGTGGGCGGGCGCTGTCGACGTTGCTGGTAGCCACACGCTGGCAAACGTCCTTGCCGCCACCCAACCAAAAGGTTGCGTCGCGGCCTGTGGTCTTGCCCAAGGAATGGACCTATCGACCTCGGTGGCGCCATTGATCTTGCGTGGCGTGACCCTCGTTGGCATCGACTCGGTTCACGAGTCACCTGAGCGCCGCGAACTTGCCTGGAATCGACTGGCATCGGACCTCGACGTAAATATCCTCGACGCAATCACGACCGAAGTTGGCCTCGAAGAAGTACCGCAGGTCGCAGCCGACATCGTGTCGGGCAAGATTCGCGGCCGTGTCGTCGTGGACGTCGCTGGTTGACGCTTGGTTAGAGCGGGCCGATGACTTGCTTTCGCTTGTGCTCGAACAAGAGCGACGTTCGCTCATCGAATACGCCGGGGTAGTTGCTTATCTGATTGATGACCAGATGCTGTAGGGCGGCTGCGTCCTTCACGGCAACGTAGATCACGGCATCTTCGAGGCCCGAGATCAGATCGATCGCGATGACCTCGGGCAGCGACCAGACATAGTCGAGAAAGCTCTCGATCAAGTCGTGTGACTTTGGCTGAAGACGAACAAAGATCAGCGCCTGGAGGCCACGATCGAGCGCGGGCAGGTTTACTTCAGCGTGGTAGCCCGTGATGATGTCGCGGCGTTCGAGTTCGCGAACTCGAGACAGCGTTGTGGACGGTGCCAGGTCGGCGGTGGCTGCGAGTGAGCGGTTGGTCTGTCGGGCGTCGCGTTGGAGTTCGCTCAGGATCGTGAGATCGGCGTCGTCGAGTTTGTCGGGGACTTGGGGCGCGGGCACGGGCGCATTCCGTTCGGTCTAGTGGTCGGGGGAGGCAATGTTACCGAATGAATCTAGGTAAAAATGCCCGAAAAGCCGAATTATGTATGATCCTATCGACTTGAGAGCGAATAAAGACCATACTTTTGTCTCGAACGACGAACGAATCGGAGCCCCCATGACAGCGGTTGACTATAGGCTCACCGATCGGTTCATCAAGGACGAAGGCACCGTCTTTCTCACCGGCATCCAAGCCCTTGCCCGATTGCCGCTCGAACAACTTCGCGCCGATCTTGCAAGCGGCATGAAGACCGCAGCGTTTGTCAGCGGCTATCCGGGATCACCGCTCGGGGGGTACGGCGAGGCCGTCAAGATGGCATTGCGCACCCAACCCGACCTGCCGCTCGTTTTCCGTCAAGGGGTCAACGAAGAGTACGCAGCAACCGCTGTGATGGGCTCCCAACTTGTGTCGACACGCTCGGACGCCACCTACGACGGTGTTATCGGCATTTGGTACGGCAAGGCGCCCGGTGTCGACCGAGCCGCCGATGCTCTTCGCCACGCCACGTTCGCGGGCACATCTATGCACGGGGGAGCGGTGGCCATCGTCGGCGACGACCCGAACGCAAAGTCATCATCGGTTCCGTCGTCGTCGGCCGGGCTCATGAGCGACATGCACATGCCCGTGTTGTATCCCGGCGACCCGGTGGAGGCGCTCGTACTCGGCCGCCATGCCATTGCGCTCAGCCGAGCCACAGGATTATGGACCGCGCTGAAGATCGTGGCTGACGTCGCCGATGCAACGGCCAGCATGGTGCTACATCCCGAACGGTTCTCGCCAGTGTTTCCATGGGGGGAGGGCGAACGCTACGAGCATCACCCCGACGGAAACTTGCTCACCCCGAACACCCTCGAACTCGAACGCGAGATCGTCGAGGTGCGCTACGAACTCGCACGTCGTTACGCCACCGACAACAAGCTCAACCACGTCACCGTCGATGCACCCGACGCGTGGCTTGGCATCATGTCTTCGGGAATCACCTACCGCGAAGTTCGTGAAGCGCTAAGCCGTCTTGGCATAACCACCGACGCCGACGTCTCGGCAGCTGGAATCCGCTTGTTGAAGATGGGCATGCCAATGCCGTTCAATCCCGCGACCGTTCACGGCTTTGCTTCTGGCCTCGACGAGGTCTTCGTCGTCGAGGAGAAGCACGGATTGATCGAGTCGTTGGTCAAAGATGCGCTCTACTCCTCGGCCCAGCGGCCGCGAGTCGTCGGCAAATCCGACGAGCAAGGCCAGACCTTGATCCCGCGTTGGGGATCACTCGACGCCGACACGATCGTGCCGCTGCTGCGCTCGCGTCTCGAAGGCCGTGTCGGGGACCGACTCGTGCCAGCACGCACCGAGCGCAAACGAATTCTCATCCCGCTCGCTGTCGAGCGTGTGCCCTTCTTTTGTTCGGGTTGTCCGCACAACCGCAGCACCGAAGTGCCCGAGGGAACAGTGATTGGAGCCGGTGTGGGTTGCCATACGATGTCGATCTTCATGGACACTGAGCGGGTCGGCGATTTCGTTGGTCTCACGGCCATGGGCAACGAAGGAACCCAATGGATCGGGATGTCGGAATTTGTCGAGACACCGCATCTGTCTCAGAACCTCGGTGACGGAACGTTCTTTCACTCGGGCCAGCTGGCAATCCAGGCCGCGGTCGCCGCTGACGTGAACATCACCTACAAGCTCCTCTACAACGGAACCGTGGCAATGACCGGCGGGCAAGATCCAACGGGGCAACTTCCGGTTTCAGCCATCGTGCCGGGGCTTCTTGCAAACGGCGTGAAGCGCGTGCTGATCACCGCCGATGACACCGCGCGCTATCGAAATGTCGATCTGCCGGGCGGTGTCGAGGTCTGGGAACGCGATCGTCTTGTCGAGGCCCAAGAACTCCTGGCGACCATTCCCGGGGTCACGGTTCTTATCCACGACCAAGCGTGCGCAGCCGAACAGCGTCGTGCACGCAAGCGCGGACTGGTCGAAACGCCAAACCTGCGCACGGTCATCAACCAGCGAATCTGCGAGGGCTGCGGCGATTGTGGCCAGGTCAGCAACTGTCTGTCGGTTCAGCCGGTCGAAACCGCCTTCGGCCGCAAGACAATGATCGACCAGAGCACCTGCAACCTCGACTTCAGCTGCATGGAAGGCGATTGTCCGTCGTTCGTTGCGATCGTCCCGAACCCAGAAAAGGGTGTGCGTGGGTGGCTCTCGCGCCGAAGCGGTCGCCGCGCGCTCGGCACCCCAGAAACAGCAGGCCAATCGAGTGCACCGAGCTCGCTCGCGTTGCCGGATTTGCCCGAACCGGTGCTCGTGGTCGACAAAAACGACTTTGCGATGCGGATCACGGGAATCGGTGGCACCGGCGTCGTGACGGTCGCACAGATCATCGGTACCGCAGCGATGCTCGACGGGATGCAGGTTCGTGGCTTGGACCAGATCGGGCTTTCACAAAAGGCCGGGCCGGTCGTCAGCGACATCCGGATGTCGAGGGACCGTGCGGCGTTCACCAACCGACTGGGAGAAGAACAAGCTGACCTGCTCTTGGCATTTGACCAGCTGGTCGCTGCCTCGCCCAAGGGTTTGCTGACCTGCAGCGCCGACAAAACACACGTCGTGGGTTCCAACACAAAGACCCCGACCGGCCACATGATCACTCACCTCGACACGGTCTTGCCCACTCACGACGATCTCGTAGAAGTGATTTCCGAACACACCAAAGAAAACCAACTTTGGGTCGATGCCCAGGCCACGACCAACGACCTCTTCGGTGCGACCACCACCGCCAACATCTTCGTTGTCGGAATGGCGATTCAAGCTGGCGTCCTTCCAATCGCTGCCGAGCAGATCGAAGCCGCTATCCATCTCAACGGCGTGGCGGTCGAGTCGAACCTGGAAGCGTTTCGCTGGGGTCGAGCGCAAGTTGCTGATGCCGCCACGGTTCTCGCTGCCCGTTCCTCGACTCAAGGCGCCACTGCGGGCGCTGACTCCGAGCTGTTCTCCAGTCGTCTCGATTCGCTCGGAGTGACCGGCGCACGACGCGAGCGGTTCTCGATGTTCGCGGGTGAGCTCGTTGCGTGGGGTGATGAATCGACGGCGCTTGAGTGGTTTGATGTGCTCGACGAGGTCGCGGCTCGTGAGCGCTCGATTCAACTCGGCACAGATGAATTGCTCGACGCTGTTGCCGCGGGGTTGTACAAGCTCATGGCCTACAAGGACGAATATGAAGTGGCGCGTCTGATGGTCGACCCCGAGGCCATGGCCGAGGCAATGGCGGTCGCTGGTCGCGATGGTGCTGTTTCGTGGAAATTGCATCCGCCGATGATGCGGGCTCTCGGATACGAAAACAAGATTTCGATTGGATTGTGGGCGGCGCCCGCCATTCGACAATTGGCGAAGCGAAAGCACCTGCGTGGCTCTTCACTCGATCCCTTTGGTCGCGCGGAAGTGCGCCGGGTCGAGCGACAGCTCCCGGGCGAGTACGTCGGTGGACTACGCAGTGCATTGCCTCTGCTCGATGCTCAGAATTACGGCGATCTGGTGGCGATGGCCAACCTCCCCGATCTCGTCCGCGGCTATGAGGAAATCAAGCTCGAGAATGTGAAGACCTTTCGCGCTGAACTCGACGCGGCGCTCAGGGCTCTGTCGGACTAAGCGGGGACAATGGTGATCAACGCTACGGAAGGCGGGACGCCGAAGCGAAGCTGCGGGGCCTGGCCGCGTGCAATCCCGACTCCCGTCGACACGTAGATCGGAGTTCCGTCCACGACGTGTAGGCCCCCCGCCGCAACGATCTTGGGAACCTCCGAGAAGGTCATGAGCGGCCCGATGCCGGGAAGCGATACCTGCCCACCGTGGGTGTGACCCGAGATCATGAGGTCGATGGTGGTGTTGGTCGGAAGTTCAAGGATTCGGTCGGGGAAGTGGCTAAGGGCGATGACGAGATCGTCTTGCCTGGTCGTCTGGAGGAGCGCCTCAGCTAGGAGCGGTTCGACTTCGCTGGCCTCGCGGTCTTCATCAACAGACATGCCCGCGAAGACGACGTCTTGGCCGTCGACATCGAGCGTGATGAGTTCGTCGTCGAGGAAAGTTGCACCCGAGTCGTCGGCCAAGTCTTCGAGAACGTCGATGAAATCGGTGTTGCCGTTGATGATGATGACGTGCTCGACCGCATCGGTCAGCCGGCGCAGCCAGCCAAGGAATTCGGGTAGTCGCTCGTCCAACTCGTCGAGGTCGAGTTCAAAGAGATCGCCGGGCAGAACAACCACGTTTGGCTCGCCATCGAGAACGGCTTGTAGTGCCGCGTCTTCGTGCGAGCCAATCGAGCGAGTCTGGAGATCGGCGATCACTCCAACGACGATCGGCTGTGTCGACCCGGTTGCCCCGAGAGCCTGCTCATCGACTTGTAGGCGGAACGGCTCGACGTGGGTTGCCCAGAGGCCAAGCACTCCAGCGGTCACGGCGCCGATGACCAGAAGCCAACCCAGAACCGGAGTGCGCCGCTCGGCATCGATCAGCTGGGGGATGATGATCAGCGCAACAGCAACGGGGAACCCCACCACGATCAGCAGATAGGCGTAATGGACGACGCCAAAGAAGTTCAGACCGGCCGCAAGGATCAGCACAACCCCCGAGACAATCGCGAACAGCCCAGCTACGAACAGCCCGATGAGTAGATCGGCCACGCCCGTGCCCCAGCGTCGAAAGCGAGCCGCAATTGCGCCGATCAGGCCAGCGACGACCGAGCAAATGAGCAAGACGGTGCTGAGATCCACCGGCTAGTCCTCGTCGCCTCGGCTTCGGAGGAATCGCTCGATCTCCTCGGCCATATCAACTTCCTCTTCAAAGAGCATCGACGGCTGGTCGTCCGCCTTTCGTTCGAGGTCTTCCACGTACTCTTTGACCTCGTCGTCGCTGCTGAGCGCTTGAAACACCCGTGAGTCCCAGTCGCGAATCTCATCGGCCAGACCGGCATGGTCGGTGTGGATGCCCGACAGTCGTTCGAAACGGTCGAGGAGCGCTGCGGTGGCCTTTGGCGAGGGAGCTCCTGGAACGTAGTGGGGCACGGTGACCCGAAGCGAGACGCTCGGGATGTTGTTGAGGCCCAACTCGTGGTGAAGTGAACCAACCAAGCCTGTCGGACCCTCGTAGCTTGGCTTGCCAACACCGAGGCGATCCCCGAGTTCGGGGTCGCTCGTCGATGCCGCCACCGGTAGAGCACGGGTGTGCGGCACCATCCCAAGCGACGCCCCCAGCGTGACGACGAGTTCAGAACCCGTGATCTCGATCAGCTCGCGCAACGTGTCGCTAAACGAACGCCATTTGAGATTCGGCTCAACTCCCGAGAGCAGGACCAAGTCGCGTGAACCGTCCTGGGTCTTTGCCCACACAACGTTGTTGGCTGGCCACGTGATCTCGCGAGCGCCGTTGACGCCAATGCGAACCTTGGGGCGGACCTGCTGAAAGTCGAACAGCGTCTCGGGGTCGATCATCGCTGCAGGCTTGCTCTTATGATTCATGGCTAGCCAATCAACTGCACCCGTTGCAGCCTCGCCCATGTCGAACAGGCCCTTGAAGGCCATGACGAAGATCGGCCGATCTAGTTCGGCAATGGTCTGGAGTTCATAAGGGATAGGTGCCACTCGTTACAGTATTGCTCGCCTCGGTGCTTTCGGCGTTGCAGTGGTTTACGCTTTCAGAGAATCAGTGGACCTGTGTGTGTCATGGCGACGCATGGTGCTGAAGGGACAAGACGAGATGAGTGGAGTATCGCAACCACCGGGTTGGTATGAGGCTGAGGGTGACGCCCCAGGAACAGTTCGTTGGTGGGACGGCCAAGCCTGGGTAGGCGGTCCGCAGGCGCAGGGCATCCAGCAACAAGCGGGCTATGTCGCCCCCGGAGCGGACACGCTCGAGTCCGGGCAACAGCTCGCCGACCCATGGTTGCGAGTCGGCGCACGGCTAATCGATTTTCTCCTGACGGTGATCGTCGGAACCATCTTGACCTTGATCTTGTTTTCGGGCGTGATTGGTCTGGAGGTCCTCGTCGGCGGTGCTGCGGGCAACGTGGGAGCCATCGGTGCCATCGTGGTCCTCTTTGGCCTCTTGGGGCTCTACTTCTACCTGATGAACAGTTTCGCGGGCGGCACGGTTGGCAAGCTCGCACTCGGGTTGCGCATTGTCGACAAAGACGGAAACGAACCAATTGGACCCTCGGTCGGCTTTGTTCGCTCGCTGATGAATATTGTGCCCGTGCTCCAAATCGTCCCGATCATTGGGGTTCTGGTCGCAATCGTGCAATTCGGGGTCGCGGTGGTTTCGCTCGCGTTCCTATTTAGCGACCCGAAGCGTCAGACGGTGATGGACCGCGCCGCGGGCACCTACGTCGTCAAGAAGTAGAAGAACTACTCGCCTTCGTCTGAAGCCACTGGCGTTGCCGGCGTGGCATCTTCTTCATCGGCAGAGGTTTCGGCTGGTTCTTCGGCGGGAGTTTCCTCTGCGGCTG
>CAZMYN010000078.1:10051-13521 GCA_964570495.1 uncultured Acidimicrobiales bacterium
GGAGTTTCCTCTGCGGCTGGTTCCTCAGCCGGAGTTTCCTCTGCGGATGCAGGCTCCTCAGCTGGAGCGTCCTCGGCCACTGGTGCCGCCTCAGCCTTCTTCTCCGGCTTGGGCACCGCAGCATCGGGATTGGCCCGGATCATCTGATAGTTCTCGACGGCGGCTTTGTAGCTTTCCTCGGCCTCAGCCTTTTGCTCGGGTGTGGCAGACGGGTTGTTGTTGACGTCGCGCACGACGCTTGCCGCTTGGTCCTTTGCGCGCTCGGCCTTGCCGATCCGCTTGGCTGCACGTTGCTCGGCTGCGGTTGCTTCGACTCGCTCGTTGAACAGCAATAGCGCTGCACGCGTTTCGTCGTCGACTGGGATGCCTTGAATCTCTGTACTCACCCCTACATCATCGGTCATAGGTGCTGTTCAGGCCAAGATGATCAATGATGAATACGACACCCCAGGACGCGATTGGCTCGTTCCCGAAGCAATACGCGCTGACCCGACGCTTCACCCTCGGCGCTCCCCGATCCTTCAATGTCTCCACCGATGGCGAGCGGATCCTGTTCCTGCGCTCATCGGGATCCCTCGATCCGTCCAACGCTCTGTGGCTGTTGTCGAAGGGCGCAGAGCCCGCACTCCTCTTCGGGGTTGATGGCCGCGACGAAGGTAATCTCACCGCAGCGGAGAAGGCGCGCCGCGAACGAATGCGTGAACAGGCCTCCGGGGTCGTGTCGTATTCGGCGCGCCCGGACCATTCCGAGGTCGTGTTCGCGCTCGGTGGGCAACTCCACGTGATCGACGTCGCGTCGAGCTCGACGCGAGACTTCCCAAGCGACGGCAATGCCTTCGATCCGACGTTCGAACCAGAGGGAACTTCCGTTGCCTACGTGAGCGGCCCGACGTTGCGTGTCACCGATGGGCAAACCGACCGACTCGTGCCCGGGACCGACGAAGCAGAGGCGAGCAGCGGTCTCGTGTCGTGGGGGTCGGCGGAATTCGTAGCTGCCGAGGAAATGGGACGTGGCCGCGGGTACTGGTGGGCTCCGAGCGGAAAACGTCTCGCCGCGTGCCGAGTCGACACCAGCGCTGTCGAGGAGTGGTGGATCTCTTCCCCCGAGGCGCCTTCGTCGGCGCCGCGAGCCATTCGATATCCGGCAGCCGGAACAACGAACGCTTCGGTCGAGCTGTGGATCGTCGATGTCGACGACGGACCAACCCTGCAGATCGATTGGCAACAAGACACCTATGAATACCTCGCCGATGTGCAGTGGGGCGAGCAACTACTCCTCACCGTGCAGACCCGCGACCAACGCCAGCTGGTCGTGCTCGAAGTCGACCCCGACGACGGAACGACCATCGAAATCGCGCGCATCGAAGACGACCACTGGGTCGAGTTGCAGCCTCGGACGCCCAAGGCGACGAACGATGGTCTGCTGTTCGTCGTCGACCAACCAGGCCCCGGTGGCATGCGACGCCTCGTGGTCGACGAGGGCGCCGAGCAACGCCCGCTCGGTTCGGATTCGCACAACGTCCGCCAACTCCTCGGAGTCAATGACAGCGACGTGTACGCGACGCTCACGACCGATGGCACCGACTCGGTCATTGCGAGAATCTCCGGGGAGTCCTCTGAACTGCTCACCGACCCCGGACGGTTTTCCTCGGGAGTTCTCGGCGGCGGCACTCTCGTCGCCATCACCGCACAGCCCGACGGCGATACCTCCTACGACGTCCGTTGGGCCGACGGTTCGGTCACGTCGATCGACTCGCTGGCAGCCACCCCCGGCTTCCCCTGCACCCCGACGTTTCACGTTGTCGGCGAGCGCCGGCTCAACACCACTCTGAACCTGCCAACCGGCCACGACGGCTCACCGCTGCCGGTACTGCTCGACCCGTACGGAGGGCCTCACGCTCAGCGGGTCTTGCGGGTCCGCAACGGATACGCCACCTCACAATGGTTTGCCGAGCAAGGCTTCGCGGTCGTGGTGACCGACGGCCGTGGAACCCCCGGCCGCGGACCAGCCTTCGAGCGCGAGATCTGGGGCGACTTCGCAACAACGGTGCTCGACGACCAACTCGACGCACTGCATGCGTTGGCGGCCGAGCGGCCCGAGCTCGACCTGTCTCGCGTAGGTATCCGTGGCTGGTCCTTCGGTGGCTACCTCGCCGCGCTCGCCGTGATGCGCCGCCCCGACGATGTTCACGCAGCGGTCGCGGGTGCGCCGGTGACCGACTGGAAGCTCTACGACACCCACTACACCGAGCGCTACATCGGTCACCCCGATGAGCACCCCGAGAACTACGAAGCCAGCAGTCTTCTCTCCGACGCCCCCAACCTTGCTCGGCCGCTCATGCTCATCCACGGACTGGCCGACGACAACGTCGTCGCTGCGCACACGCTCGTCTTGTCTCAGGCACTGCTCGAAGCCGGACGACCGCACGAGGTCTTGCCCCTGTCGGGGGTTACCCACATGACTCCCCAGGAACAGGTCGCAGAGAATCTGCTTCATCTCCAGCGAGACTTCTTGCTCACGCATCTAGATTCAGATCATGATTGACCCGCTTTCTGCGTTCCGCCTCGACGACAAGGTCGTGATCGTGACCGGCGCATCCTCGGGATTGGGCGCTCGGTTCGCTCGGGTCTGTGACGCGGCAGGAGCGTCGGTCGTGCTCGCAGCGCGTCGTCTCGACCGTCTCGAAGCTTTGGCGAGCGAGCTCACGAACGCGGTTGCCGTGCAGGCCGACTTCTCGACCGACGAGGCAGCACCCGTGTGCGTCGAGGCAGCGCTCGAATCGTTCGGCGCGATCGATGTAGTCGTCAACAACGCGGGGATCAGCCGGGTCCTCCCGGCAGTGGACGACGACGTCGAAGGGTTTCGCCACGAGCTTCAGGTCGACCTCGTTGCGCCCTATGACCTTTCGATCCGCTCGGCCAAGTGGATGATCGAGAACTCTCGAACGGGATCGATCGTGAACATTGCATCGGTGCTTGGGCAGGTCGGCGGGGGAGCGATGAAGCTTCCCGGCTATGCAGCGGCCAAGGGAGGCCTCGTGAATCTGACCCGCGAGCTGGCAAGTGAATGGGCGCGCAAAGGCATCCGGGTCAACGCCATAGGCCCAGGCTGGTTCGAGAGCGAGATGACATCGGAAGCCATGTTCAAAGACGAGCGGGGGGTTGAGTTCGTCAAGCGCGGCGCTCCAATGGGTCGCGGCGGCCGCGAGCATGAACTCGATGGGGCATTGCTCTTCTTGGCGAGCGAGGCGAGCTCGTATGTCACTGGCCAGACGCTATTTGTCGACGGCGGCTGGACGAGCGTCTGAGCGAGATCGCAAGGTTCGGGTAAAGGCCTAGCAATTTTGGGTCGATGTCTGTCGGTATCTACGACCGGAGGACGCGGCTACGTCGCTAGCAGGGTCTGGGTGTCTGGGAGGTCTTGTTCGATGCGGCCAAGGTGGTGCATTCGCCTCGCGACGCTGTGGATC
>CAZMYN010000079.1:0-13239 GCA_964570495.1 uncultured Acidimicrobiales bacterium
GGGAGGGGACCAGAACCCGAGGTCTTACGCCGCCTGGAGGGAGGACTTGGAAGCCAGGTAACTCTCTACGGACGGAGTTCCGGAACCAAAGACCAGCTCGATGAGCTCGGACGTTCGGTGGGCTCCGGACTCGATTGCCTTCTCGGCAGTCAAGCGATCTTCGAGCTGCTCAGCAGACACGGTGATGAGCGCTGCGAGGTTGTCGATCCGCTCGTTGTTGAGGTCAGAGATGTCATTCATGAGCGTGGGTTTTCCTTTCGCTCGATCAGGATTTCAACTAGGTAATGAGTAGAACCACTGGTCCATATGGTTCATTCCGGATTCGTTTCGGAGTTCAGTAAGAGAACCAGAAACAAGTTGTGAACGGACCAGAAGCGCTATACGAACAGCATGCTTTGGCCACACGTATTCCGAAATGGGGAGGCCACCCCAGGCGATGACGGCTACCTCGGGGAAAACGTGAACCCTGTGCCGGGGCGGTCCGGGATCACCAATTGCCCGTTGCGCAGTTCGATCTTTTCGTTGTAGAGCGGCTGGAACCAGTCGACGTGCTCGACGAGCGCGCAGTTCGGAACTGAACCAGCCAAGGCCAGGCTGAGCTCGGTGAAGAAATGGCTCGATGTAGCCACGTCGTACGTCGAGGCAATCGCGCAGGAGCGACGGAACTCGGTGTAGCCGCCCATTCGCTGCAGGTCGGGCATCAGCACATCCACCGCTCCCGCGTCGAGATAGCCCTGCATCCCGAGACGGGTGAATTCGGTTTCGCCCGAGGCAATCGGGGTGTTGAGCGCCTCGCGAACCTGAACATGACCGGCGAGGTCGTGATAGACGACGGGCTCTTCGATCCAGGCCAGGTCGAACTCTTCGAGCATGTGGCCCAAACGAATCGCCGCGTCGGGGGTCAGGCCTTGATTGATGTCGGAGTACAAGTCGATGTCGGGGCCAATGACGTCGCGCACGGCACGGACCCGTTCGACATCGGTCTCGGGATCGGCGGACCCCAGTCGAATCTTCATGCCGCGAAAGCCCTGCTCGAGAAAGCTTGCAGCCTCGGCAATGAGTTCGTCGATCGAGTTGCTCAGCCACAGTCCGCTGCTCGCATAGGTGTCGACGACATCGCGCTCGGCTCCCCACAGTTTCGCGAGCGGCATGTCGGCTGCCTTGCCAACCACATCCCAGAGGGCAACGTCGATTGCCGACAGCGCACTGATCCCGATGCCCTTGTGGCCCGATGGGTTCAGCGCCGCCCAGATGTCTTCGAAGATCTGCTCGACGTTGCTTGGGTCTTGTCCGATGACGTAGGGCGCTAGTCCTTTGATGGCTTCATCGAATGCACGAATACGATCGCCATTGATCGCGAACGCCATGCCTTCGCCCGTGACGCCATCGGAGTTCGTGACCGTCGTCAGCACGCAGCCGACGCTGCGCATCTGGTGGATGGCGGTGCCGATCGGGCGCGGCAGCGGAATCTCGACGATCTCGGTGTCTAGTCGCTCAATCGCCATCTCGCTGAGAGTAACCGCACTTGGTGCGGACGATCAGACGCAGGCGATCGTCGTTCTGACGCCCCCAGGGCGGATGATGAGCTGGAAGGTGTCGTTCGCGCTGCCCGAGACGATGATCGATATCGAGCCCGAGGCATTGGCCACCCATGATCCGTTGCGTCGCACGTTGACGCTCGCGAAGCTTGGGTCCCAGATCAGTTCGACGTCGTCGGGTCCCGGATTCACCACGCACGGGTTCTGCGGCGTTGGAGTTGGGGTCGGAGTCGGGGCGGGATTCGCGCCGCGGACGCACGTGGCATCGGTGATGACACCGGCGGGGCGTGTTCGGATGACGTAGGTGCTGTTGTCTCCCGCAGCGCCCGAAATCGTCGTGGTGGTGACCGTGCCAGGAGTGTTCAACCAGCGGCCGTCACGTCGGACCACAGCGCGGCCGAAGCCATCGGTCCAGTCGAGCTGAAGGTTGTTACCAACAACCGTTGCCGTACAGCTCAGGCCTGGTGGTGTCGGGGTTGGAGTGGGAGTCGGTGCTGGAGGCGGCGCGGGGTTGGCCGTGTCGACTCGCACAGCGAGGTAGTCGCGGCCGCCAACGAGTTCTGCTGCCCCAGGTACGACCTGGCCAGCGGTCGGTGTCGATCGGGTCTGGGTCGTGCCGTCGCCGAGCTGTCCAAAGTCGTTACGGCCCCAGCCGAAGACCGTGCCGTTGGCTGTTGCTGCCATTCCGTAGTCGCGGCCCGACCCGATAGCGACTGCTGCGGGCAGTTGAAGCGCTACTGGTCGGCTTCGTTGAATGGTTGTGCCGTCGCCAAGCTGGTTCAGGTTGTTGCGGCCCCATGCCCACACGCTTCCGTCCGCGCCGAGGGCGATCGTATGAAAGCCGAACGCTTCGACATCGACGATCGTTGGAAGCCCGGTGACCTGCTGTGGTGTCGTGCGGTCGATCGTCGTGCCGTCACCGAGCTGGCCGTGGGCGTTATCTCCCCAGGTCCACACCGTGCCGTTGGATCGCAACGCTGCCGAGTGGATTCGTCCCGAGGTAATCGCGGTGACGTTTGTGAGCCCAGCGACATTCACGGGTGTGTTCGACGAGGTGAAGTTGCCACGTCCGAGCTGACCTTCAGCGTTGCTTCCCCACGCCGCGACGGTTCCGTTCGTTCGCAACGCAACCGTGTGGTTACGGCCACCGGCAACGGCACTGACGTCGCTGACGCCCTGCACCTGAGTGGGGGTCGATCGGTTGGTGTTGTTGCCAAGCCCGAGTTGGCCGTCAGGATTGCGGCCCCACGACCACACCCGGCCGTTGACGACAGCGAGCGAGTGATAGTGGCCTGCGCCGACGGCCGTTGCGTTGTTGAGCGACAAGGTGACAGGGTTCGAACGATTCGTCGAGGTGCCATCGCCGAGCTGTCCGCTGACGTTCCACCCCCAGGTGGTGATGTCGCCATCGGGTTCGAGTGCGACGACGTGATGTCGCCCGCCTGCAATGTCGGTCGCCGAGCTAATGCCAGCGGTCACCGCGTCGGCGCGTTGAGTGGTGGTGCCGTCGCCGAGCTGGCTGAGGTTGTTGGCCCCCCACGTCGAGACCCCACCGGCGGCTGCGCTTGCGGCCGTAGGTGCAATCGCCAGGACAGAAACGAGCAGTGCAGCGCTAAGAAGGGCAGCGCCGAGAGCCCGCGTAAAAGAAGAGATCCGAATCGCCATCTCTAGAGATTAGGCCCTGGCGAGTGCCCAAGATAGGGGTCAACTAGCCCAGGTCGGGGATTGCGCCGCTTCCAAGCCAGCCTTCGAAGAACGCGTCGAGGTCCTGTCCGCTCAGTTCTTCAGACAGGGCAACGAAATCGGCCGTCGATGCGCTGCCACCCCCGAAGCGAACGCTCCACTCTCGGAGAATGTCGAAGAAGACCGCATCACCAACGTCGATGCGTAAGGCATGAAGGGTGAGCCCGCCGCGTCGATAGACGCTCGCGCCGAACAGGTTGTCGCTGCCGGGGTTGCCCGGCGCTGGCAGCGGGATGAGAAAGGCGCGCTCGACGAGTCGGGCCTCCAGGTCGCTGATTTGGGCCCCGCGACCGAACTCGAGCCAGAGGTCCTCGGCGTAGGTCGCAAAGCCTTCGTTCAACCAGATGTCTTGCCACGTCGAGGGGCTCACATGGTTCCCGAACCATTGGTGGGCGAGTTCGTGGGCAACGACCCGTTCGATTGAACCGTCGCCATCGACGATCGCTTGGCTAAAGATGCTGCGGCCTTGGGTCTCCAATGCGAAACCGAACGTGTCCTCGACGACCATCACGCCGTACTCGTCGAAGGGGTACGGCCCAAAGAGTTCGGTGAACACTTCGATCATCTCGTCGGTTTGTTCAAAGTCACCGGGCGAGATCTCGATCCGGTCGACCGGAAAGGTGTTCTCGACCGGAATCCCCAGTCCGGGCTCGGCCGAAACCAGGTCGTAGTTTCCAATCGCGACCGTGGCCAGATACGAGGCCATGGGGTCGTTCATCTCCCAGATATCGACGCGTCCACCGTCTTCGAGAGCGTCGCCAATGAGCGTCCCGTTGGAAACCCCATTGAGCCCATCAGGTGAGGTGATCTCGACTCGGTATGTGGCTTTGTCGGAGGGGTGGTCGTTGACCGGGTACCAGGTTCGAGCGCCAAACGGTTCGGAGATGACATAGCTCGTTTCGGGAGAATCGAACCAGCCAATCGAGCCAATTCGAGTCCCGGAGCTGATGGTTGATGGGCTTCCGGAGTAGTCGACGATGACGGTGTGAATCTCGCCGGCGGGCAGTGGCGCGTCGGGGGAGACCCGGAGCTTTTCGTTGGACTGCTCGAAATCGGCCGGCTCACCATTCACGATGACGGCCGAGACGTTCAGCCCAACGAGATCGAAGGAAAAACGGGACAGGTTTTCGGTGGCGAGCAGGTCGATCTCGGCCGTTGCATCGAGTTGATCATCACCGTCGATCTGAACCTCGAGTTCAAGGAGGTAGTGCTGGACGTCGTAACCCGTGTTTCCGATCGTCGGGTAGTAGGGGTCGCCAACCGATTCACCGCCGATGCTTCCTTCGATGAGCTCGGCAACGCCGGAGTTCTCTCCGAGCTGCGGCTCTGAGGTCGTCGAGGAGTTGGGCGCTGTCGTGGAGGCCGCCTCAGAGGTCGTCGATCCGGCTTCGGAGCTGGTTGTCGAGTTGGCATTGGACGCCACTGTCGTTGGAGCGCCGAGGTCCGGACCCTCTTCGATGACGGTCGAACTGCAGGCCACGACGACGACGGCAAGCACGCCAATTGCTTGCACCACTCGTCGGTTCATGATCCCTCTCAAATTTGCGCGCTCGACGGTAATTATTGCCGTTCGGCGCGCAAATTAGGGGCCACATCAGGCAATCCCTCTACGTGATGATGCCTTCGAGGGGAGCGGTACTTGACTCGAGGACCTCCGAGGACGGAATTCCAAACCACTTCTCGGCAATCGTCGCGTAGTACTGCTCGAAATCGACGGTCGAGGCAAGGTTGCCGTCATTGAGTTGAGTGAGCGAGGGCATCTCGCCGTGCGTTCCGGCTTCGATCGGGCCTGCGAGGAGAGCTAGGGAGGCCTCGCCGTGATCGGTGCCTCTACGGTTCGACGCAACTCGACGTCCGAACTCGCTCATCGTGCACACCAATGTCGACTCGGCCTTGCCCTTGTCGCCAATATCGCCAAGAAACGCGCCCATGGCATCTCCGAGCTGACGCAACAGTTGGTCATGGGAGCCGCGCTGGTCGCTGTGGGTATCGAAGCCGCCAAGACTCATGTGAAGAACTCGAATGCCGGCATCTTGCTCGATGATCTGAGCTGCCATTCCGAGCGAGTTGCCGAGGTGGGTGTTTGGGTAACGCTCACGAATGAACTCGTCGTCGATCTCTTGGAGGGTCTCGGCGAAGGAGAGCGTGTCGCTCAGCCCCGAGCGGGCGAAGTCGAGCGGCGTCAACGTCGAGGTCGGCGCGCCGAGCGCCATGTCGGCCATGGCGCCGCGCAGCGTCGCGAACCACGGATCTTCGGTTTCACGCAGGAACCATCCGGCTTGAGCGTCATTGAGTCCGACCGTCACGGCTTTGTCCGAACGCAATGCTTGGCTAGGTCCGCCACCGAGCGAAATTCCGGTTACTGGCTGGTCGGCCACCAGCTGATCGCAGAGACGCCCGAGGAATCCGGTACCGGGGAGGTCGTTGCCCGACGAGTTCCCGGCCCACCAGCGTCGCTCCATCTCGAAGTGGCTGCCGTCAGGGTTGTCGAGTGAACCAATGCCGAGCAGCGCTGCCACTCCGTGGCCTGCCAGGTTCTCGAGTTCTGGGTTCCAGCCAAAGTCGTCGTTGAAGTCGAGGAGTTCTTCATCGGGAATGTGCACCGAGTCGCGTCGGTCATGGAGAACTCCCCGATTTCGAGGGACGAGAGTGGCAAGGCCATCGTTGCCGCCGCGCAGCTCGACGACGACCAGGGTTCGACCCGCAACGTCAGCGCTCGCGACCAGCGGACGGGTTGTCGTGGTCGGCAGTGCCGGATCGGCCGAGGTCCTCTCCGGTGTAGCTACTCGCTCAGCGCCGTCGTCACCATTGGAAACAAGAACGCCACCGCCGATCGTTGCTGCTCCTGCCGCGGCGGCAATCCCCAGAAACTTGCGACGCGACGGGCGAGGCGCGGTGTACAGAGACTCGTCGCGTCGTATGGGGAGGTGGTCGTCATCGCCAACAGGTTCTCGGTGTGCTGGATACCAGTCGGGTGTGTGGTCGTTCATGGGTAAACCCGTTCTAAATCGTGGCGAACTCAGGCGAGAGCAATGCCAAGGTCAACAGCAGCTCGAGGCCCCGGTCGTATTCGGTTTGGATGGTGATGGCTCGTTCCATCGCAGCGAGGGTCGTCTCCGAAGGAACGAGAATCCCGCAATGGGCAAGGACAGCGCGCGGGGTGGGTTCGACGGTCGAGATGACCCGAGCGCCGAGTTCCCAATGCAGCAGCGCATTCCCACGCGCAACCACCTGGCTCGCCGAGCTCCAACGCTCGTCGTTGTCCCACCCTCCGACGTTCGGCGGTTCGAACGGGACCTGCCCGGTTTGTTCGAGAAGCCAATACGCAAAACCGTTGTCATTGTCGTCGGTCTCCATCTCGGAGAGCCCGAACGACGCTGCGGCAGCGGCGAGCCATTCGACGGGCTCGCGAGTCCGGGTTCCTTCGCCGTTGACGAACTCGTCGTGGTGGAGCATCTCGGAGAGCAGCGGGCGAATTTCCCAATCGTTTGATCGCAGCACGTTCCCGAGGTGCTCTCGGCGATCATCCGACAGCGGCGTAGACACGAGGTAAGCGTGGATTTGGCCAGCAATATGTCCCGCGCAGCTCGGCTGAGCCATGACTGCATCGACGTAACTCTCGAGCGTCCACGTCTTGCGTGTACCGAGGAAAGAAACCGGCCGTGAATAGTGAGAATCTCGGTTGAAAGAAACGTCGCCGGATTCCCAATCGACGACCCAGCCCGACAAGATCCGAGCTCCGGCCTTCACGTCTTGCTCGGTGTAGCCCGCATTGCGGCCAAGCATGAACAGCTCCAAGAACTCGCGGCTCAAGTTCTCGTTCGGTGCGTCACCGTTCGAGCCGCTGCCGTCGAGGAAGTGGAGCATCGCTCCGTCGGTGAGAATCGCTTCGGCGAAGTCTCGGACGTTGCCCAATGCGTGTCGGCGGATGGTCTGGTGCTGACGCCAGACCTCACGATGGTTGCTTTCGTGGCGATTCGTTGTGAAGTGGTTATGCCAGAACCACACCATCCGCTCGTGGAGGCCCGAGTCTGACGCCATAATTCGGTTCATCCACTCGCGCGGGAGGGTGTCCCAGCGAACTTCTTCGATGTCTCGGGAGTTCGTTTCGTCTTCGCTGAGCGCCCAACCCTCAGCGGCGAGGCGTTCGTCAATGAGGTCGTGGATGTCGACGAAGAGCAGCGAATCGATCTGTCCTGGACGGATGCCAAAGCCCGTGCGCCGAAGGGTGTGAGCCACTTGTTCTGCGGTTGCCATGGCCTTGTTCTAGGGAAGGGTCGATGAATCGATCGTGAAGATCTTCTTCATCTCATCTTCATGAAGCGACATGTACCGTCAGGGATATGCGCATCTTGCTCGTGGAGGACGATGGCCCGTTGGCCGAGGTTCTTCGACGCGGCCTCACCGAAGACGGCTATGCGACGGACGTCGTTGGAAAATTGGTCGACGCAACCCATGCCGTGGAGATGAACGACTACGACCTCGTGGTGCTCGACCGCGGACTTCCCGATGGCGATGGCCGCAGCCTGTGCGCGGAAATGCGTGACGCTGGAGATGGCACTCCAGTCTTGATGCTCACCGCGCGCGATGGTCTTGGGGACAAGGTCGAGGGACTCGATGCGGGCGCCGACGATTATTTGACGAAGCCGTTCGACTACCCCGAACTCACTGCCAGGATTCGCGCTCTGCTTCGTCGTCCCGTCGAGGCACACTCGCCGATCCTGACCCATGACTCGATCGAGATGGATCCAGCGAGCCGTCGCGTCTCGCGGTCATCCATCACGATTCCGTTAACGGCACGAGAGTTCTCGCTGCTCGAGAGAATGCTCCGTTCGCCCGCAGCAACTCACAACAGAACCGATCTTCTCGAACACGTGTGGGACGCCAACTACGACGGGTTGTCGAACGTGGTCGATGTGCATATCGCGAACCTGCGACGCAAGCTGGAGTTGCCGGGACAACCCGACCCGATCGAGACCGTGCGTGGAGTTGGCTATCGACTTCGACCCACGAATGAGGGCCAATGAACCTGAAGAAGATCCGACTCCAACTCACGGCAATGTACGCATTGCTTGCCGCGATCGCTGTCGGACTGCTTGCCTGGATTGCGATCTCATCGGGTACCGACCGCATCATCGACTCAGCTGAACGCGAAGCCGAGAACGTCGTTCGAGAGCTCGCGGTGAACGGATTTGCTTCTCCTTCCCCCGAGGAGATCGACAACAACACCCGCCCCTTCAACACCTGGCGGGTAAATCCGGTCGACGAGTGGCGCCGAGCGTTCGGCACCACCTGGGTGGAACCCCCGCTATTTACGATTGCTGAGCAGGCCCTCAATCGGGAAGGCGCTATCTACGCCGACTTCGAATCGAACGGTGCCTGGCTCGCGTACGCAGAACCGGTTTCGGGCGACAACCAGGCAATCGTGACGGCGATTGACCTCGGCGGCTTTCAGGAAGATCAGCGCTCGTTCCGGTTCCGGGTCCTTCTGGCAGCGTTCGCGTCGATCCTCGGCACCACCGCCATGGCGTGGTGGGTTTCTGGTCGTGCACTCAAGCCAACCCGCGCCGCCATGGCTCGCCAGCGCGACTTCATCGCCGACGCGGCTCATGAGCTCAGGACGCCTCTGGCGGTCATCCGGGCATCGGCAAGCCATGCGCTCTCGAGCGAGCGCGAAGTTCCTGCGTACCAGCAGTCCTTGGCAGAGATCTTGGCCGCGACCGAGCGCGCTGGGTCAGGTGTTGGCGAGTTGCTCGAATTGGCTCGCCTCGACGCCGGGCAGGCTCAACCCCGCAAAGCCCCGCTGCGCGTCGATCTTCTCATCGAGGAAGTGGCCTCCAGCGTCCGAGTCGACAACACAACAATCGCGGCGAATTCCGCAGAGTCGATCGTCGTCGATGCGGACTATGCACTGCTCCGTCAAGTTGTCGAGAACTTGACCCACAATGCAGCGTCGCGTGCCGACAATGTTGAACTGTCTGTTCTTCAGGCCAACGGGTTGGCGACCATCCAGATCGTCGACGATGGGCCGGGGTTCGACGAGGACATCTTGCCGCACGTATTTGAGCGGTTTCGGCGCGGTGACAATCGGGGTTCGACCGGGCTTGGAATGGCCATTGCGAAATCGATTGTCGAAGCTCACGGTGGGTCGGTGTCCGCAGCGAATCGAACGACCGGCGGCGCGATCGTCAAGCTCCACTTGGACGTAGCCAAGGAGTAACGGGATCTTCTCGGTGCGTTAGCGGCGAGGGCGCAGCGGACGCGAAACCGGCTGGCGACGGTACGCGCTGAGAACGCGAGGACGAGAGAACTGCACGCGGTGCACGGTCCGAATGATGTCGTCGATCGCGTCGAGGAGCGTGGGGTCTTGTTCGAAGATCTGGTCGACCTCGTCGCCAGACCACGGCTCGAGCAAATCTTGCGTCGGTAGTCCGCCACGGGTCCAGGCAGTTCCGATGCGTCGGATCGCAGAATCGACGACCGGGTCGCCGCACTCGACGGCTACCCGAGCCACCGCACCGGGGTTGAATCGCCCCGCTGTGAATGAGTCGGCAACCATCTGGTTGCGGTATTGCAAAGCATGTTCTGCAATGCGTGCATGATTCACGTCACTGACCGTAGGCGTCCAAATACCCCAACTTGGGGATGGTGGAGCCGAATTGGCTAGCGCTTGGGTCGAGATGGCGCTGGGCAACAGTCGAGCTCGCAGAAGTCGGGTCGTACCGCGAGATCACCGAGCGCTCGCACCGGGCCATCGGAGCGGCGTTCCTCGATGAGTTCGACAATCCCCGCGATGAATCGTGGATCGGTGCCGACCGTACCCGCCCGCGCAAACATAAGTCCGAGGCGTTCGGCCGTCGCCTGTGCTTCGGTGTCGAGGTCGAACATGACCTCCATGTGATCGGAGACAAAACCGACCGGGATAACCACGACCGCTTCGACCCCTTGAGCGTGAAGCTCTTCCAGGTGATCGTTGATGTCGGGCTCGAGCCACGGCACCTGGGGCGGCCCACTTCGCGACTGCCACACGAGGTCGAAATCGGTGTGGCCAACCGCAGTCGCGATCAGTCGGGAAGCTTCGGTGAGTTGCGCCTCGTAATCCGATGTTGTTGCCATCGACATCGGAACGGAGTGCGCAGTGAACACCAAACGCGCATCGGTTCGAGTCTCGGCGAGGGCTGATTTGACGTTGTCGACCATGGGCTCGATGAAGCCTGGGTGGTCGTAGTACTGGCGAATCTTATGAATGACCGGGGCCCGCTCGCCGACCTCTTCTCGGGCTCGCTCGATGTCCTCACGGTATTGGCGACACCCCGAGTACGAACTGGTCGCGGACGTGACGAACGCGATCGCGTTTTCGATGCCGTCGTCGGCCATCTGCTGGACAGTGTCGGTGAGCATTGGGTGCCAATTGCGGTTGCCCCAATAGATCGGAAGATCGATGCCAGCGTTTTTGAGCGCCGGAGTAAGGCCGTCGATAAGGGCGCGAACCTGATCGTTGATGGGACTCTTGCCTCCAAACAAGAAGTAGTGCTGGCCGACCTCTTCGAGCCGCTCCCTCGGGATGTTGCGGCCACGGGTCACGTTCTCCAAAAAGGGAACTACGTCGTCGGGAGCCTCGGGCCCACCGAACGAGACAATGAGGATCGCGTCGTATGGGTAGCTCATTTTCGGCGCTCGCTTTTGCTGATCACTTTTGACACGTTGGGCAGTACCACGCCTTGCGCGTTCCGGTTTCGGTCAGTCGAATTTCGTCGTTGCAGCGATGACATGCCATGCCATCTCTCTTGTAGACGTACAGGCGGTCGTCGCCGTCTATTCGTCCCGCGGAGACCCCAACCTCTTCGGGGTCTCTGGTCGTGATGCGATTCAGTCGCACACCTTGTTTGAGCTGTTGGGTGGCCATATCCCAGAGGTTGTTGGCCGTGTCGACGTCGAGTGAGTTGGCCGGGGTGTGGGGGTCGATTCCGGCAAGAAAGCAAAATTCTGAGCGGTAGACATTGCCGATGCCGGCCATGACCTTTTGGTCGAGGAGTGCCGCCGAGAGGGGTACTCGCTTGCGCAAGAGTCGTTCGACAAAGAGGTCGGGCTTGGCGCTGCGACGCAACGGGTCCGGGCCGAGCTTCGCGGTGATGGCGTCGACATCGGCGTCGTCGATGAGATCGCAGACCATGGGGCCGGTGAGATCCCACAGGTCGTCGGCGCCTTCCATGCGTAATCGGATTGCACCGCGGGTGTCAGCATCGAGCGGCTTGCGACGGAGCTTTCCGATGAGGCCGAGGTGTATGTGCAGGATCGGGGCACCAACGAATTCGATGAAGAGGTGCTTGCCCCACGCGTCGGCGCGGTGCAAGGCCTTGCCATCTAGTTCGGCTGCGCCGTCGGCGAACACGCCCTGCGGCGAGGTGACTCGCACCGCACCGGGCCGAAGCGTCTTGTTGAGATCCTTCGCGAGGCGATGGATGGTGTGACCCTCTGGCATTTCTCGAACGCTATCGGGCCAATGCCGCGTCGTGGATCTCGTCGAAGCGCTCCAGCGCCTCGCGCGCCGAGGTTGTGGGAATGCAGTTACCGAGCCGGGAAACGTGATCTGCGTCTTTGAAGGCCCCTCCGCCGACAACGAGGGGCACGCTGAGTCCATCGCTCAATACCTTGATCGTGCGCTTCATCGATTCGTCGGCACCAGGCGTGCTCGCGGTGAGCCCGACGCCGACGAGATCGTGTTCGACGCTCAACGCTGTCTCCAAGATGGATTCCGCTGGGGTGTTGGCACCGAGGTCGATCACCTCGAACCCCCGGAATCGAAGAAGATCGCGAATGACGGCGGTCGGGATGGAGTGGTAGTCGTTTGCAATGACGGCAAGTACGACGGTGCCTTTGGTTTGGCCGCGCGGCATTGCACGGTTCCCGAGTCGAGCGATGACCCGCAGCGTTGTTGTGGTGGCGAGGTGTTCTTGGGCGATCGTCAGGCGCCCGTCTTGCCATCGGGCACCAATGGCGACCATCGCTGGTCCGAGCAGGTCGAGGTAGACCTCTTCTGGGTCGGCGCCGGCGGACATCGCTGCTTCGAGCAGAGTCACGGCGCCGTTCTCGTCGCCAGCGGCGAGACGTTGAACGACCTGTGGGGGAACGACGTCGGTTCGTGGCGCGGTGGGCGCTCCCGATTCGAAACTGGCGAGGTCGTCTGGCGAAATCCACCATTGGCCAGCGACCTTGCGTGCGGCGAGTTTGCCGGTGCGCACGTACTTATAGACCGTCATGTAGTGAACGCCCAGCTGTTCAGATGCATCCGTCAGCGTGATTGGGTCGTTCATAATTAGCCAGCTAGCTGTTCGTCCGGGGTTGTATCGCTCGGTGCGCGAGCTGCGGTTCGTCCGAGTTCGGCAACGGCCCGTCGTGAAGGGCTTCGGGGAGGATACCCGATACTCGCTCGATGTTCTTCGCTTTCGCCGCCCCAGAAGCCATGTTCTCGATTCTCGCGTGCCCAGCTTCGACACCTCAACAGGACCTGACAATTCTCACAGTACGAGCGTGCAAGGGCCTCTCGCTTAGTGCGACGGGTGCGTCGCTCTCCGGGCGGAGCGAAAAACAGGTCGGGCTTGCCGGCACAGAGTCCTTCGCTTGCCCAGGCGCGTTCGGCTGCTATCGCGAACAACTCCTCGACACCGACCCCCTGCATCACGGCAATTTAGCACTAAACAGGCGCTCGCGCCAACGGGCGACCGATCGGTTCGAAAACGGGAGAGTCCCGGTGGCTGACCACCGGGACTCATATCGAAGTATGGATTGGTTCTTCGCCGGGAAGACGGCGTGGTCTCAGTCACCGCCGAGAAGCTTGTTCAGCTTTTGGGCCATCTTGTTTGGCTTGGGGACATCGACGCCTTCGGGAAGCAACTCGGGCGCTTGGGCCTCGATGGCTTGAAGCACCTGTCCGGGGTTCGGGTTCACCATCTTGGCG
>CAZMYN010000080.1:0-12589 GCA_964570495.1 uncultured Acidimicrobiales bacterium
AGCTCAACGACATGATCGAAACGTTCCCAGGACGTATCGAGCGTGACGAATGGGTTAGCCAGGCCAAGGGACTGTGCAAGCGGTTCCCGGACACAAATAAGCGCCCAACACGCAAGACGTTCCTGAACAACTCAGACAACGTCTGATCAACTTGACGCCACGCAGTTCGGGGGCTGAGAGTAGCCGCCGATAGCGTGAGTGCATGTTCGAATCCGGCCAGCGCCACCACAGCTTTCGAGCTGTGTGGGTGCTGGCCGCTTTCGCGCTCGTGGCCGTCTCCTGCTCGTCGAGCCAAGGCAATGGCTCGGAGCCGTCGCCCGTAGCTCCTAGCGAAGCACCGGCGGCTACAGACGGGGCTGAGGATCAAGCAGTAACACCTGACCCCGCCGACCCGTCGACCTCAGCGGTTCCCGACGAGCTGCCCGGCGCGGACATCGAAGCGGTTGCTGGCGACCTTCCGGGCCTCGTTGTTCGTCGTGCCGGCAATGGCGACATCGTGACCAGCGCCCCCGACGGCAGCAACGACGTTGCGTGGGCGTCGGGGTCCGAATTCGCGAGCATGCAGCCAACGTGGGCCCCGAGCGGACGAACGCTGGCCTGGAGTATGTCGAATGCCGACAGCTCCGTCGTTGCCCGGGTCGATGTCGACAATCCAACCGCTTCCCCAGTGACCACCGACATCTCATCACCACCGTTCTATTTGTCGTGGTCCCCGGATGGATCGTGGATTTCCGGATTGCGCAATGGCCCCACCGGACTCGAGTTCGTCACGATTGAGACCGCCACCAACGCCGCTACTTCAGCGTTCCTTGGTCAACCCTTCTTCTTCGATTGGGTCGATGACGACACGGTTGTCGCCGCAGTCTCGGGTCTCGTTCTCACCGACGTCGCGGCCGCCGACTTCACACCCCGGCAGCGACCGCTCGATGTACCTCTCGGGTTCTTTCAAACACCCGTGGCTCTCGACGACCGAGCGGTCTTGGCAGCAACTCGCGGACAGACCGGCAACAACGACATTGTCCGAGTCGACGCGGACTTCACCTCAACGCTGCTCGCCCGAGCAGACAGCGTTGTCTCGTTTAGCCTCTCGCCCGATGGACAACAGGTCGCAGTCCTCGTTGGACCCGGAGTTGGTGAGGAGGAGCCCGAGTTCATTTCCTTTGAACCCGGGCAGCAGACCCAACAAACAACGGACGACTTCCCGCAACTTGCGACCGGGCGGGTTTCAGTCCTCGATCTCGACTCTGGCGAGGTCGTGACCCGACCCGAGACCGGTCTCATTGCGGTGAACTGGAGCCCGACCGGTGAGAATTTGGCTCTGCTCCAGATCGAGGACAACCAACTCCGCTGGATCTTTGCCGATCCCACTTCGGCGACCAACGAGCCAATACTCAGCTCCCCGTTCACGCCGAGCGCCGAGCTTGCACGCTCGTACCTGCCATTCATTGATCAGTACGATCGGTCGTCTACGTGGTGGTCACCAGACGGGCGCGGCTTTGTCTTCTCCGGTTCCACGTTGGACCGTTCTGGCATCTGGGTCGATCGGATCGACGATGACGCTGGCCCGGCCTTTCTCGGCGAGGGCGACATTGCGTTCTGGTCGCCCGAATAGCTGTACTGCCCGGCCTCGGCCGCTCAAGTAGTTCGTGTTAGAGCGTTGGGTCCTGACAACCCGTGAACCCGCCGGTTCCGCTCGACGAATCGTCGGTGAAGTCGTCGAGGAAGCCGCTACCCGTATCGCTGCTGGTCTTCCAACGGATGAGGCCATCGGCCAACGCACGGCCATGGGCCCACTGCACATCGTTGTCGGCGAACAACTCGGCCTCGCTCGCGTTGGATAGGTAA
Organism: uncultured Acidimicrobiales bacterium; assembly: GCA_964570495.1. Classification (GTDB taxonomy): domain Bacteria; phylum Actinomycetota; class Acidimicrobiia; order Acidimicrobiales; family SHLQ01; genus SHLQ01. The sequence continues at coordinate 1,846 of CAZMYN010000080.1, forward strand.
CCGGCTTCGGTGATGACCGACACGACGTCGGGTGTGAAGCGATGAATTCCATAGAGGTCGGCGCCGTCGCTGTTCAGACGGGCCGACACGCCGTTGCGCCACCCGCCAACCCAGTCGGCTTCAAAGTCGTCGAGGCGATCGACCAACTCTTCGAAGAGGATTCCGCCGAGGCGCCGTGACTCGGGGTTTCCGAAATCAACAAACATCTCGGTGCCGGGCGTGGGTTGAGGGCGAGTTGCCCCGCCGTTGTGATGAATGGAAACAAACGCATCGGGCGCAAGTGCGTTGGCGATGGCTGCCCGCGAACGAAGCGGAATTCGGATGTCGGTACGGCGGGTGAGCAGAACCGAGTAGCCCGCCTCTTCGAGATACCACTCAGTGATTTCGGCGATCCGTGTGTTCAGTTCCTTTTCGAGCGCACCGTTTGGTCCAACAGCTCCGGTCTCGGACCCTCCATGGCCGGGGTCGAGTACGAAGTCCACGGAAATGACTCGTTCACCGTCGTGGATGGTTACCTCGTTGCCGCACGGGGTCGAGGCGCGCCAGCCGCCCTCTGCTCCAGCAGCGATGATCGGCAGGACCACGCCGTTGGGGCTGATGATGACTCCCCTGTCGTCGCCGGGATCGACCGTGGTTGTCGTCGTCTCCGGTGCAGGAGCCTCGGTGGTCGTCGTGGTGCTCGTCGTCGTTGTGGTGCTTGTTGTCGAGGTCGTGGTGCTCGACGTGGTCGTTGGAGCCTGCGTTGTGGTCTCGGGTGCGGACTCCTCGGAAGGAGTGTCCTCGCCACGCTCCTCGTCGGTGAGCACGCCGCTGCCCTGTTCGGTCGTCACGATGGCGGCGTTCTCAATCGCCTCGCCCAGTACGTCTATTCCGACCTCACCGGTCTCTTCGGTCGTTGCGGTCCCGGAGAGAGAGTCGTCTTGTGGATCGATTACCGCCCGCGGTGAGACCTCGGGGTCCGTTCCAGCAACGGCTGCCCGATCACCAGCGGCGATCGACACGAGCTCTGAATCGCTCTCGCCAACAGGCGGTAGAGCAAGCAATGCCGTGATAGCGGCGAGAGTACAAATTGCTGCGGTAAAGATGTAACGCACGAGACCTCCGCGTCGAAAACGACGCTCATGACCAAAAGAAAACCAAGTGGCCCCTCTCCGCGCTGCAAATCTTAGAAGAAAGCCTCGACCAATAGGTGGAGGCCGGTCGCCAACCTAGTGAGTCTGCGAACTACGCACCGGTGCCGCGGGTCGAGTCCCATGCCGATCCCGAGACATCCCGGGTGTGAGGCTCGACAGGCGGCGTCTTGCCTTCGAGCTCGGCATCGATCACATCGAGCTTCCAGCGGGCCTTCGCTATCTGGATACGCAGGTCGGCAACCTCGTGGCCGGTGTCGGCGTCGCGGGCCTTTTCGAGGACCTCTCGGTACGTGTCGCTGGCTTCGACGTACCGGGCTTTGAGCTTCTTGTCATCAGCGATGGTGACCCGCGGGTCAAGATCGAGGATCAGGTCGCTCATGGCCTGAATCTGTTCTTTCGTGTCGTCGCGCGCACCCGCGGTATGGACAACCCGCGCACGCTTCTTGCGTGAAGTTCGCAGTGAAGCCAGCGCGAGGATCGCGGTGATGATGGCCAACAAGATGAAAAGTCTCACGTCACTAAAAAATCCTACCTGGGCGGGTCCGCCAACCGGGACAACCTCGACTCCGAGCTCAAAGGCCGTCTCCGCAGCCTGAGCAAACGACGCTTCTGGATTCGAGCGATCGAAGTCCTCAAGCGCAGCCGTCACGTTGAGGAACGGGCGGAAGGTGCTCGCAGCACCAACCTGTGAGCCGGTCACGACAAAGATCGTTTCGGGTCCACCCGACGCCACCAGCGATTCGAGCGTCGACTGGGCCAACACCGCAGCAGCGTTGCGATCGGGATCCTCGGCAATCGTGAGGGCTCGGTCGGTAATCGCAAACGCGAAGTCCAGACCCCACTGCTCGACCACCGGCGCCATAGCGTCGACGGAGAGTTGGCCGTCTTCGGCCCACCAACCATTGGCGAGTACCCCCTCGATGATCTCTTGTTGGATCGGAGTCTCTGCCTGCGCGCTAGCCGGCCCTTGTAACGCCACGACGAGCAACGCCACAACGACAAGGCCTAGCCACCGTCGTTTCGTCATGCGCCCGCTGACGCTGTTGGCGGATCGCTCTGCGCGGCGCCAACAGCTTCATCACCGTCGACCGCGTCGTTGTCCACGGTGTCGTCGACGAGTTCGACGCCCTCGATGTCTTCGCGCGTGAGGGCCATGAGCTCGTCGTTGGTGGGCTCTTCGATCTCGACCATCCGAATCGCGTGGCGCGAGACAGCAGCTTCAAAGAGGTTTCGTGCCGTACGGCCATTGCCGAACCCGTGGCCTCTGTCCTGGGTCGCAAAGAACTCGAGAACGGCCTTCTCACCGGTCTCGTCGAGGTGATACTCCTGCCCACCGGCGATGAGACCAAAGATGGCAAGAAGTTCATCGTCTTCGTAGTCGTCGAAGCGGATGGTCCTCGGGAAGCGTGACTGCATACCCGGGTTTGCCTTCACCAGCGAAGCCATTTCGTCGGGATAGCCAGCGAGGATGACGACCACTCGATCGCGGCGGTCCTCGACCAGCTTGACGAGCGTGTCGATCGCCTCACGGCCAAAGTCCTTCTCGCCGCCACGGGTCAGCGAGTATGCCTCGTCGACCAGCAGAACACCCTCGTCTGCCCGGTCGAATAGCTCGTTGACCTTCGTTGCGGTCTGGCCAACAAAGCCTGCGACCATGCCGGAGCGGTCCGTCTCGACGAGATGACCCTTCTCGACAACGCCAAGACTGCGATAGATCTGCGATAGCAACCGCGCAACGGTTGTCTTTCCGGTTCCGGGGTTGCCCACGAAAATCAGGTGGCGGCTCGAATCGGGGACGGGAAGTCCGCGCTCGGCACGAAGTTCCTGAACCCGCAAGAGCGCAGCGACGAGCTTGACCTCTTCTTTGACCGCTTCGAGCCCGATCAGTTCGTCGAGCTCTTCGAGGAGTTCATCGAGCGGACGCTCGGGAGGGAGTTCGACTTCGTTTTCCTCTTCGGGCGCCTTGACGGCGGGTCCGCCGGTGGTCGCAACCGAAGCGGAGGAGTTCACATTGCCGCTCTTCATCGTGCGCAGCAGCATCGACCGAAACTGTTCGACACCACTGAGCTCAAATCGCGAGGTGTAGTCGTCGAGACCGATGGCGGTGTGGGCCATCCGGAGCGCTTGTTCGTAATAGACGCTCGAATAGGCCGTGCCGTTCTGCTGGTCGGCAGCGACGAGCGAATTGAACAGACCCGACGGTTCGTTGATCCATGAGCGCTTACCCGTGATGAGCCCGGCAGCACGGACGTCGGCCGGCTTTGTCTTGGGCGGCAACAGATCGGGGAAGTGCTGTTCGAGCGCAATGATGAAGGCATCCAACTCGAGCTCGGAGTGGCTGTCATCGCAATCGATGAAGGCGGCCGAGGCGTTGAACGCATCGAGCGCGAGGTCCTTGCGGAGCTCGTCTGGCGATCGTCTCAGCGTCGTGTCGGTGATTGGTTCGAGCGTCGCCATCAACGTGTCGATGAAGGCGTCGACTGCGGACGCGAGTCCAAGATCGGTGTTCGACATAGCCGCCAGCTTACGCCCTCGCATAGGCTCCAGGCTCGTGAGCAACAACAACGAGACCGTCATCGATCTGCGCAGTGACACGGTGACGCGCCCGGGGCCCGAGATGCGAGACGCTATGGCCAACGCTGTTGTTGGCGACGATGTCTGGGGCGACGACCCGACCGTGCATGAACTTGAGGCCACGACGGCGCTGATCTTGGGCAAAGACGCCGCGTTGTTCGTGCCGAGCGGAACTCAGTCGAACCTGTGCGCGCTGCTTGCTCATTGCCAGCGGGGCGAGGAGTACATCGTTGGACAAAACGCCCATACCTATAAGTACGAGGCTGGCGGCGCAGCGGTCCTTGGCAGCATTCAGCCCCAACCAATCGAATTCGAGCCTGACGGCACACTCGATCTGGACGTGGTTGCACGCAAGATCAAGCCCGACGATGAGCACTTTGCACGAACCCAGCTGCTCACACTCGAAAATACGGTCGACGGCAAGGTTCTCCCGCTCGACTATCTCCACAAGGCACGCGCGCTCGCGACCGAACACGACCTCAACTTTCACCTCGACGGAGCGCGGGTGTGGAACGCAGCGGCCGCGCTCGACGTCGACGTCGCCGAAATCGCGGCGCCATTCGACAGCGTTTCGGTGTGCTTGTCCAAGGGACTGGGTGCCCCGATCGGAAGTGTTCTCGTCGGCAACGCAGCGTTCATCGCCTCGGCAAAACGCTGGCGCAAGATGCTGGGCGGCGGCCTGCGCCAATCGGGAATCATCGCAGCTGCCGGAATTTACGCGCTCCGCCATCACCGAGACCGTCTGGTCGAGGACCACGAAATGGCGCTCCGGATCAGCGAGGCCATGGCGAGCGTGCCCGGCGTCGACGTCGTCGGCGTCAACACCAACATGGTCTTCAGCAACTTTGCGAACTTCGAGGGCGATGCTCAACAAGCGCTCACTAGCGCAAACATTTTGGCCGACGTTGGGGCTGAATCGAGCCGCTTCGTGACACATCTCGACCTCCCCAACGACGCACCAGAACGACTACACGAGGCGCTAACAAGATAGCTAGACCATCCAGTTGGGCCTTTTGGCCCCCACAAGGCCACCCCGATTCACTCCGTTAAAGAGGTATGGGATTTCTTCGACGCCGAGGTGCAGCTCTCGGAATTATTTCGGCCATTGGCGTGGTATTGATCGGCATTGCGCTGACGGTAGGGCTCTCCTCGTCCGCCGAGCGACCTGCGAGCGCAACGATCAATGACGGCTTGCCAACGCAAACTCCACGGCGAGAACTGCCGACAATTCTTGACGGATCCGTACGCGACTCAGCGCGGGTTGGCAACGTAATCGTTGTCGGTGGCGACTTCACGCAGGTCGAAAAGACCAACGGCCAAATCATCTCGGTCGATGGCGTCTACGCATACGACATCAACTCCGGAGCGATGATCGAAGCGTTCAATCCTGTTCTGACCCGCAACGGCGGCCCCGCCGAGGTGCTCGCTGTCGAGCCCGCAGGACCAGACACGGTCTTGCTGGGTGGCAAGTTCGGATCTGCTGATGGCTTCACCGGCCATACCCGCCTCACCCGAATCGACGTCAGCACTGGCCGCGTCGACACCTCCTTCGCCGGATCCGTCAACGGGCCGGTCAAAGACATTGTCTTGAAGAACAACCGCCTGTTCGTTGGCGGCGAATTCACCAGCGTCAACGGCGTTGCTCGCATCAACCTGGTCGAGATGAACGGCGTCACCGGCGCCGTCGATCCCACTTTCCGGTTCGATGTCACCAACTCGTCGCGTGACGCCGGCATCCCGTTCGGCCCGAAGTATCTCGGCATCACACCCGACAACATCCTCGTCGTTGCCCACCGCGGCAACACGGTTCAGGGCCAGCCCCGTCCAGGCGTTGCCCTCATCAACCTCGCCACCGACGCCCTGATGGGTTGGCGAACAGGCTTTTGGGAAGGCCAAGACATTCACACGGTCGACGCTGAAGTGTCTCCCGATGGCACCTACGTCGTCCTTGCAGGCGACGGTGGCGACTTCCCCTTCTGGGGTCGCGACTCAGCCGTTGCGTTCTCGCTCGAGAGGCCCAACGCGTTGAACCAACAACCAAAGTGGATCGCTCGCAACTTCGACTCGACGTTCTCGGTCGGCATCTCGGAGCACGCGGTCTTCCTCGGCGGTCACTTCTGCTGGGTCGAAAGCGCCCAGTCACCCGAGCCGTGGCCGGGAGACAACGAGTTCACCAACAACAACTCGTGCTTCGGCGCCAACCCAGCGGGCCGCTTCGCACCAGACGTTGTCAACCGCGACCAGATCGCGGCATTTGACCCCGACACCGGCAAGGCACTCGATTGGGACCCCGGCGCCAGCGGACATGAGGGCGTCCTGTCGATCGAGGTAATCGGTCGAGGACTCCTCATTGGTCACGACGGAAGGTTTGTCGGCCGCGATGACGCGACCGGGGATCGACGTGCATGGCCCGTAGGGCGCCATGCGTTCTTGGACGACGCGGTACCCGGCGGCAAGAACACGCTGCTCGCCAACGGAGCTCCGGTCACCCAGATCGACGGTCTCTGTCACGGCCATGTGCCAACCATGACCGGCACGAACCTGAACGACGTCCTTATCGGTACCGATGGTGACGACGTCATCATGGGCGGCGAAGGCCAGGACTTCATCGAAGGTGGTGGCGGTAACGACATCATCTGTGGCGGTCATCAGGCCGACGAGATTCACGGTGGCAACGGCAACGACGTCATCTATGGCAACGAGGCCGCCGACACGCTCTTTGGTGGCTTCGGCAACGACGACCTCCGCGGCGGGTACTGGAAGGACAGCCTCAACGGCGGACCTGGCAACGACACCTTGCGCGGCGGACGCTCAACTGACGTTCTGCTCGGCGGTGCCGGCAACGACACCCTCATCGGAAACGACGGTATGGACCGCCTCAACGGTGGCGCTGGCAACGACGCCCTCCATGGCCAACAAGGCCAAGACCAGGTCGAGGGATCGAGCGGCGCGGACTTCGTGAGCGGCGGCATTGGCTGGGACCGGTGTTCCGGTGCGCTCTTTGGTCGAGCCGACAACCCCGGCGACACCCTCGCTGGCTGCGAGCGCCGCTAGCGCTAGCGGCGGTGTCAGATGGTGCGGCTAGGTTGACCTCATCACCTCGCTCGCTGCTTCCCGAATCGAATTGACCGAACCCTCCCGCACACCGGACTCGCGCGAACCCGTCTACGGACTCGATATCGAAACCGACACCGCACTAGGCGGGCTCGACCCTTCGGTAGCGCCGATCGTTGCGATCGCGGTCTGCGGCGAGGGCTGGAGCCGTGTCTTTGATGGCGACGAGAGCGACATTCTGGTCGAGGTCGATCGCGCAATCGCAGCGTTAGAGCCTGGGGTGATCGTCACGTGGAACGGCGCTCGTTTCGATCTGCCGTTCATCTCTGATCGCGCACGAATGACCAACACGTCGTTGGGCCTCGACCTCACTGCCGACCTTCGGTCGCGTTCGATGCACGAACCCCTCCCCGGTCACCAGGGCGGCTATCTGGCAACCTGGCACGGGCATTCGCACCTCGACGCGTATCGGGTATATCGAGCCGACGTTGGGGCGTCTCTTGGAATCCCGTGTGGCCTCAAGCCGCTCGCCCGGCTCGTCGGACTCGACCCAATCGAAGTCGACCGAGAATCGATTCATGACCTCTCGAGCGAAGAACTGAACGCGTACGTCGCCTCCGACGCGATCCTCACTCGGGCGTTGGCGCTTCGTCGCTGGCCAACAGCGCGACGGGCCATCGACCCCTCCGGCTAACGCAGCGTCATCTCAACGGGGTGTAGTTCGCAACCTCGTGGTGCGGCGTGTCGAGGTAGACCTTTGCTTCGGGTACGCCACCAAAGCGACCTCGGCTCCAACGCACCTCAATGTGGCCATCGATTGCCTTGCTCGAACCCTGTAGCTCGGCACGCCAGCGCACGAGCGGCTGACCCATCGCATCGGACCACACGTCGAATGCTCGGATCGAGAACTGCCGGCGAAAATCTGACGGCGTCCCGACCCGAAACCGGAGCGGGGTGCCATCTTGTGATGCGCCGAGCACGAAGTACGGGGCGGGCTGGAAACGCAGCAATCGCCAGAGCATCAGTTCTTGGTCGGCCTTGTCGACGAGGTTGTCCTTCCACCGGTGAGCAGTCGCGACCGACACGGCGTTTACGAAGTCTCGGTAGGGGCTGGTGAGCTCGTCAGGCCATTGCCCACGGGTGGGCAGTGCGTCTTTGAGCCGGAGTCGGGATTCGCCGTCGAGCGTGCTCACGCAGTCGGGCATGTCGGCAAGGCCAGTCGATTTGAGGCTCCGCTCGTAGAGCTCTTGGTACGCCTCGGGCGCGATTTCGAGGAACCAGTCGGTGCGGTCGCCACGGCGTTCGGCCAGCAGCCGATCAAAGACGTGTGCGGGCGACACGTTGAACAAGATGTCCGAGCCGTACTTGCAGCTGATCAAGAAGACGTGATCGACGCGCAGGTCGGCGGGGATCTGGTCGTAGCCGGGTGGTCGACCGGGGCCTTGCCATTCGACTCGATCCGGGACTCTGCCTCGTAGCCCGTCGGGCGACTCGAGGAATCGTTTGCCGTGGTCCCACGCGGTTTCGAACTCGTCTGCGGAGTTTCCTGCCGCGAGCTCGTCGGAGAGCAGATCGTATTCGTCGTCGGTGACGTTCACGAACCAGTCGGGCCGTACCCCGAGCGCACGATCGATGCTCGGAAAGCCGAGCATGGCCAGGCCGGTAACAATCTCGGTGATCTTCGTGCGAGACGATGCCATCTCGCTAGTCCCGGTAGAGCGGCGCGAACTGGAGCTGCGCGCCAATGAGTTCACTTGGCAAGTCGGCGTCGGCGTACACGTGAAGGTGCGTGTACACGTCGATTGCTACGCCGGTCGTGTCGATCCACTCGACAACCGCATCGGCCCAGCGTTCGTCGAGCAACGCCTTTCGCATCCGTTCTCGGGCCTTTGGATCAAGATCCGCGGGGACCGAGCGAGCGACTACCTCCAGGGCCAAGAGCCGTTGGAGGATGTCGATCGATTCGGCTGCGTACACGGTCGGGGGCTCGTCGCGCACGACCGCGTAGGCAACTGCGCTCATGCGCCTCGGGTGTAGAAGCGCTCGGCGATGTCGTCGGCGGTCCAGTAGCCGGGCAGCGGTTCGCTGGCGCCACGTTGGGCGTAGCTGCGAAGTCGCTGGACACCAGCGGCGGTGCCGGCATCTTCGAGTGGCAGGCTGTCGCCTGGGTCATCAAAGATTTCAATCGCATCGAAGATGGCCCATGGCCCCACAGCGCGCATGGCGCGGTCGCCTTCGCTCGACTTGCGTGGCAGGTGCGAGGTCAACACGAGCAAGCGAGTGTCTGGCTTGACCGTCTTGAGCACGTTTGCTCGACCGAGCATCTTCCACAAGGTGTCGGTTCGCATGAGTCCTGGGCGGCTGCTGGTGAAGGCGCCGGACATGTCGACGTAGTAGCTGTATTCGCCAGCTGCGTCGGTTACCTCAAAGTTGAGTTGCACGCCGGTGCCTTTGATCTTGACCTTCTCGGCAATGATCTCGAAGCCTGCTTCGGCGAGCACCTCCTTGGCGAGGTCTTGGGCTTTCTTTCCTTCCTTGGTGGCTCGTGCCTGGAAGTGTTCGACGCGTTCGTCGATGTTTTCGGGTACCTGAAGTGTTGGCAATGGCTCATCTCCTGCTGAGTCGACAGGCCGGTGTCGTCGCCGGGCCTGTTCTGCGGTGACCCGTTCGCGGGCCAATTCGATGTAGTTGGGGTCGAGATCGAAGCCGACGCCCACACGTGCGGTACGTGCAGCAGCGACGACGGTTGATCCCGAGCCGAGAAATGGGTCGAGGATGACGTCGCCCTCGAAGGTGTAGAGGTCGATCAGGCGACGTGGGAGTTCGACGGGGAATGGTGCGGGGTGACCCACACGTCGGGCGGACTCGGGGTCGATGCGCCAGACGTCGAGTGTGGCTTCCATGAATTCGTCCGCGCTGACGCTGCTCTTATGGGGGAGGCCTTCGCCTTCTCGTTTTGCGGGCTTGATCGCCCGGTCGAAGCGGCCCTTGCTCGCAATGATCACGCGTTCGGTGATGTCACGGATAACGGGGTTGGTGGCCGAGCGATACGAGCCCCAGGCCAGTGAGCCTGTGGCTCCTTCGGCTTTGTGCCAGATGATCTCGCCGCGCAGCAACATGCCAAGGTCGTCTTGCAAGATGTTGATGACGTCGGCCGAGAGCGAGCGGTAGGGCTTGCGGCCGAGGTTCGCGACGTTGACCGCGAAGCGCCCCCCAGGCTCGAGGACGCGAAGGCATTCGCTGAACACGTCGCGCAGCATCTGGAGATAGTCGAGGTAGGTCGTGGGGATGGCCGGCGAACGATCGCGATCGCCGACGACTGCTTGTTCGTACTCTTTGCCAACAAAGTAGGGCGGTGAGGTGACGACGAGCGCCACGGAGTTGTCGGGGATGAGGGCCATGTCGCGGGCATCGCCGTTGATGCACCAATCGTCGAGGTTGAGCGATTTGAGCGACGGCAAGGCGTTGACTGTTTCGTCGTCGGAGACGACCGGCGGGGTAAAGCGCTCGTAGAACTCGCTCGCATCGTGGCTCTCACGCCGACCAGCGCCAAAGGCTTGGGTAGCTGTTGCGCCTTTGCGCAGGGAAGACGCCTCGCCTTTGGGCGTGCCGTTCTTGGAGCTCCCATTGTTGGGAGCGGTCGGAGTTGAGTTTTTTGCGGATCCCACAGGTGGGCCTTTCGGAGAGGGCATTCGAGTACCCCAATGGCTGGTTACGTTCGATTCGTAACCAGTCTCCGACCGCTCGGGACATGCTACGAACTGCTGAGCAACAACATACGGATGGGGTGTGACAGCATCCCAAACGGGACCCAAAACCATTGATTTATCAACCCAGAACACGTGTTCGTCGTGCCGTCAGCGAAGATTTTTCGATCGGGAGCGGAGCTCGCGAGCATGTAGGCCGCCCGGGGATGTCGACCACCGTGTCGATCGGGAGCGGAGCTCGCGAGCATGTAGGCCGCCCGGGGATGTCGACCACCG
>CAZMYN010000080.1:12689-13229 GCA_964570495.1 uncultured Acidimicrobiales bacterium
TGTCGACAAGTAACTGTCAGACCCCAGCGCGAAGCTGTCGTCCTATCGCAACGGGTAGCCGTCGCCTCCAATCTGTCGTCTGACGAGGCCGTCGTGCTCCCCTGCTCACAATTCATCTACCGATCCGTGCTCGGGTCGCTCGCTGCGTGGTGTCTCGACACCTTTGGTGACGACGCGCCCATGCTCATCGGGGTTCGCCTCGGCGACGAGCGCGCTGGCTTTCATCCCGTGCAGCTCGGCGACATCGATCCCGTCGAGGACCTCGCCGGGCTACGCGCACCCGACGACTGGGACGCAGCCGTGGTCGTCGTACCCGCTCAGCAGGCCCACGGCGCCCGGATTTCGGGTGTTCTTGCCCACGCTGTCGACCGAAACTCACATTCTGCCACCTACCTCGACGAGCCGTGCGGCCACCGCCGCGCCCTGCATGCCCCAACCGGCATTCTCCACGACCTCTGCCTCGCCCTCTTTTAAAATCTGTGGTTGCTCAGCCGCGTATTTGCTGCACAGCAACCACAGATTTTCGGGGTGGTACTTATC
>CAZMYN010000081.1:0-13046 GCA_964570495.1 uncultured Acidimicrobiales bacterium
GTATAGGTTCCATCTTCGCGCTTGCTGGTCAGCTCGACTTCGAGGCGTCTCGACATAGAGCTAAACGCTAGCGCTAAGTCTTTGTCGACACCGCATTGCGCGCCGTCACCTCGCAGCGTCGAGGGAGCGTCCAACAAGGCGTTCAGCAAGGTCCAGAACGAGATGATCCTCGCCCGGCCGACCGGTCATCAAAAGGCCCAGCGGCATGTCGTTACGATCCCTGCCCCACGGCACGGTGAGCGACGGTTGGCCAGTCATGTTGAAAATCTCCAGATTCTCGGCCCGAATGCTGCGCGACTGCGCCTCCACCTCGCTGAGTAAACAGACGCCTTCGCGCATCGTGGGACACAGCAAAATATCGACGTTGGCCATCGCTGCGGAGACGAGGGAGCACAGTCGTGCTTGCTCGCGGCGCGCGGCCTCGTAGTCGGCATTGGTGATGTCGATGTAGAGGTTCGCCCATTCGCGTAGTTCGGGGCCGACGACGCCTGGTGGCGCGGCGTCGATCATCTCGCCATAACGATCGAAGAGGTCACGATTCAAGGCGGTCGCGTGCTCGGAGGTTGCGGCGAGGTCGATGGCTAGGTCGACATCGATAATAGCGATGCCGGATCGTTCGAGTACCGGCAAGGCATCGGTGAAAGCCTCGACGACATCGGCGCTGGCTTTGCTCATGAAGGCGCCCTGGAGCACACCAGCGGTGATCCCAGCACCTGAGCGGGTCGCCGATGGCCAGCCGGGCTCCTCGATTGCCTCAAGGCACCAGCGGGCGTCGCTCACCGTGGCGGCGATTGGCCCGATGTGGTCAAGGTGTGTCGAGCAGACGCTCATGCCATGGTTCGACACGCGCCCGAACGTTGGTTTGAGTCCAACAACGCCGCATGCGGCTGCAGGTATGCGGATCGACCCTCCCGTATCGGAGCCCAGAGCGAGCAAAACGTGTCCGGCCGCCACAGCAGCAGCCGAACCAGCGCTTGACCCGCCAGCATGGCGCAGCGGATCGAGCGGATTGAGCACATCGCCAAAATGCGAATTCAAGCCGTCGGTGCCACAGGCCATCTCGGTCATGTTGGTCTTGCCAAGGATCTGCGCGCCGCCTCTACGTAGCGCCGCAACGACGGTTGCATCTTCGGTCGCGGGTGCCGCGTCACGAAACAGCGCTGCGCCGTGCATCGAAACCATGCCCGCCACGTCGATCGAATCTTTCACGGCAACGAGCGGGGCGTCTGTGCGACGTCGCTCCATCAACTCGGCGTCATACTCGCGAAAGCAATTGAACCGATCTTCTCCAGCACCGACCATTCACGAACCATTCCATGCAAACGCGCCACGAACCCACTCGCGTTTGTGCCGACCACCCGACCCACCTGTGGAGAAATCTGTGACTAACTTCACAACCTCTGGGGATATCGGAGAGATCCTGTCGACAACCCTGGGGATTTCGATTTTTGGGTTGACGAAGCCGATTTCTCCGAGCAAGGTGCTTCTCAACCCGAGGGAACGCCCTCCGGAACGACACCAACGGACTTTGATGCCGAGCAAGGAAAGTGCGCAAGCACCGACTGAGTAAAGCGGACGAGGCCAGGTGAAGGGAAGGGGAAAACGGGCCCACGTGGTGAGGATTACGGTTCGCTGATCCGGAACGATTTGAAAGCCTTCGGGTGGAAGAGTCGGGAAGGAACGGTGTCTCTCCAGAGGCTTCGGCTGACGGAAACAGAAGCCCAATACGCGAACTGCCCCGCAGGACCTTGGTCCTACGGGGCAGTGATTGACATTGACCGAGACGGTACAACCGGCGAGATCGATGTGGGTGGACCCTAAGCCGTCTTGAAGCCCCGGACCTCCAACACTTCGGTGAAGGAGACCGGGGCTTCTCTCTTTTTGTCTGGGGTGCTCCCTCGATGCCGATGGCGAAGTGAGCGCAGCGTAGTTGTGAACTTCTACGATGGGGCTATGTCGGTTCGAGTGGATGTGTGGTTGTGGAGCGTGCGTGCCTATAAGACGCGAACCGCCGCCAAGACCGCATGTCAGCGTCAGAACGTTCGCGTTAATGGCCAAGTCGCCAAGCCAAGCCGCATCGTCATCGCCGGCGACACGGTGGTCGCGAAGACCGCCCAGTCCGTGCGCACGCTCGAAGTAGTCGACACGCCACGCAAGCGACTTGGCGCGGTGTTGGCCGCAGATGCCTATATCGACCACAGCCCGCCTCCGGAGCCTCGTGAGCCCCGGCCTACCGCTCAAGCAGTGCGCGAGCCTGGATCTGGCCGACCAACCAAACGCGATCGTCGCAAAATTCAGAAGTTCCGTCGACGAGAGCCCTGAGACCAGGGAGCCGAGCGACAAACAAGAAGTCGCTCAGCGGTTAGCTGTGCAGCTGAATTAGGCAGCCTTGTCCGGGACTTCAACAACCTTGGTGATCTGCACACCAACAATGTCGTTGATGTTGCCGTTGACGCTGTCGCGGTCGGAGTCCGCGGCAAGCACGATTCCTCCATTGGGAAGTTCCTGAAGTTCAAGCACCTTGAACCAACCTCGGGCCTCGTTGTAGTTCCTATTGACAATGTCGCCAGGAACAACGTCGGACATACGGACTTGCATCACTTGGACCATCACACGCTGCATGGGGGAGTGTTCGACACGAAAACGAGCCGCCTTGAGGACGCTGTGTTGATCCATGTGGACTATTTCGTGTGGAAATGGTCACGATCGGGCTCATCTCACCGAAGGAATCGTGCGGGCCACGAGGGCCCACTCAAGGAGCGCCCAATGACTCGTCAACGCCGCCGCATTGCCTCCACGCTTGCGCTGACCGCCATTCTGACCATCCCTCTTGCAGTTACCGGTGCACCCGCAGGTGCCCAGACCGCATCGACCGCATGCGGGACACCGCCAGCGGGCTACAACGTCATCGAATCCAACCAGCGGTTCATCACCGGCACGCCCGAACCCGACTTCATTTGTGCGGGCGACGCCAACAACATCATTCGCGCCAGGGGCAAAGACGACATCATCCACGCAGGTGGAGGAAATGACGTCATCTGGGGCGGATTCGGCAACGACACGATCTGGGCTGGTGACGGCGACGACCTCATCCGGGCCGGCGGCGGCCGCGACGTGGTCTCTGCCGGAAACGGCAACGACGACGCGTTCGGCGGTGACGGTATGGATGTCCTTCGCGGCGAAGCTGGCGACGACAACCTGACCGGTGGCGACGGACACGACACGCTCGACGGCGGCGATGGCGTCGACACCCTCGTCGGCAACATCGGCATCGACGAAATCCTCGGAGGTAACGGAAACGACACCGCACAGGGCGGTCTGGGTCCAGACACCATCCTGGGCGGCGGCGGCGACGACGTATTGAGTGGCGGCGACCACGACGACATCATCGGCGGCGGCAATGGAAACGATCGACTCCTCGGTGGCAACGGCCAAGACACACTCACCGGCGGCAATGGAAACGACGCCCTGATCGGCGGCGGCAACCCGGACGTGCTTCGCGGATCGGCCGGCGACGACATTCTCGACGGCGGCAACGGACTGAACCTTGCAATCGGCGGAACCGGCAACGATGAATGTAAGAACGCCGACGACCCCGGCACGGTGTGCGAGATCCTTGACGGAATCGATCAGTTCGCACCACCAGCACGGGTATGGCTGCTCGTCCCCTCTGCCGATTCGCCCGGATCTCTCATCGCCGGAACGAACTGGACCCCCAATTCGCCCATCGACGTTGCGATTCTCAACTCCGCTGGCGTCGAGGTAACTCCTGAACAGGTCGTCGTCAGCAATGCTTCAGGAGATTGGGACCTGGTCGTACCGACCGCCATCCTCGCCGACGCGACGATCCAGGCTGGCGACTCCGCCGCCGGACGCGTCAAGACCCTTACTCCAGCACTCGATGAGTTCGTCTGGGATCAGGCAACCCAGGACCTCGTCCTCACGGGTGAAGCGGGCGAGACCGTTGAAGCTCACATCTCGTTCCCGAGCGACATTCTCGTGTTCGTCGAGCAAATGACGTTCGACCAGAACGGAATTGCCGAATCGAACTTCTCTGAAGTCGCCAACATCGAAGAGTTCGAAGTTCGTCGAAGCGACAGCGACGGAGACGTCGAGATCCATGCGAATATCTCTCGCCCACCAACGCCGGTCGTCGAAGCCCCGGTCGTCGCGACTCCTGTTCTCGACGCCCCAGCCGCTCAGTAACCCCGGTCCAGTGACCCCGGCGAGACCGTGACGCCGATCACCTCAGGTTAAGCATCGTTCATCTTTTGTCACATTGGGCATGTTGGTCGTAGACACCGTGTTGCCTTCACCATGCATCCTCACGCCAAACGCGCAATTGTCGGTATTACATGGCTTTCAGCCGTCGTTGGATGGGTCGTCTATCAGCGCTCCACCGGACTAGGCACCGTTGGAGCCCTCGAGAGCTTCATCGATCTCGTACGAGGACAATGGTGGGCAATTTTGCTCTTCATTGTGGTCTACGCAGTTCGCCCGCTGGTGCTGTTCCCTGCATCGCTTCTCACTATCACTGGCGGCCTGCTCTTTGGCCCGGTGTTCGGAGTGCTGGCTACGGTCATCGGAGCAAATGCGTCGGCCATGGTCGCTTACTGGCTTGCTCGCTCGCTCGGCTTTGAGCGCAAGGAAGACCCAGACACCGCTGGCCTACTCGCTCGATGGTCAACCAGGATGCGCGAAGAGAGCTTCGTGACGATCATGATCATGCGATTCGCCTTCTTACCCTTCGACCTCGTCAACTACGCTGCTGGCTTGTTGCGGATCCGTCCCGTTGCATTCCTGCTCGCAACCGCAATTGGTTCGATTCCTGGAACGATCTCGTTCACCCTCGCCGGAGCCTCTATCGAGTCGATCATGACCGGTCCATCGGGGGTCGACCCAACGGTACTCATTGCTTCGGTCGTGCTGTTCGTGCTCAGCATTGCGATCTCACGAATCGTGAAGCGTCGTGAGGCTGCGAACAACGACGCCAACGACGCCGAGATTCTCGACAATGCCAAAGAGTCGGTGTCGGTCTAGAAGAACGGGCTAACCCAAACCTCAGGTTCGGGCTCGGGTTCAAGGACAAGGCGTGGGCCAAGGCGAAGCATTCGCATGGCCCAGGCTCCAAGCAGCGGACCTGGCGCAAGAATCAGAAATGCCCAACCCCAGCCGTAGGCCTCTTGGATGATGGGTACGAGAAAGATCGTAAAGATCGAAAGCACAAAGCCGGTGGCTAGCTGCACCGTCAGGGCGGTTCCCACGTAGCGCACATCGACAACTTCGGTGACGATTGCGGAGAACTGGGCACTGTCGGCAACGACCCAGAATCCCCAGACCAGACCAAGGCCGACCACGATCGGCAGCGGAGCGTCAATCAGAAAGCCCATAACGACCGCTACGGACGCCGACCAGCGCATTGCCAACGCCGCAGCGTCCGAACGCGACTGACGATCACTCATTGCACCCGCATAGACCGAGCCCGCAGCGCCAGCACCGATGACCAAGAACGCCGCGAGGCTCGCCCGCCGATTCGAGGAGAAGATGTCGCCGTAGAACGCAGCAATCCAGGCCCACATGGCGTAGAGCTCCCACATGTGTCCGAAATAGCCAGCGCTCGCGAGACGGAAGTCCCGATTTCGCAACACATTCTTGAGTTGGCTTGCATCGAAGACGGCGGGCGCAACCGCAAAGGGTCCGTCTTTACAGATCCGAAGAGCGATCATGCCGCCGAGTGCGGTAAGCAGCGAGACAATGACGAGTGTGAGCTGCCATTGGATTCCGCCGATCGCGTTGATCAGGTGGGGAAGGGCCGAGCCGAGCGTGAGAGCTCCGACCATGACTCCGAGCGCAAAACCGCGTCCCTGGCGATACCAGGCCGACATTGCCTTGAGGGCAGGCGGATACACGCCAGCAAGAAAGACGCCGGTCATGAATCGGGCAAACTCGGCAATCAGGAACGCCTGACCGAACGGTTCGGCAGCGACAACAACCAGGTTTGCCCCAGCTGCACCCATCGCTCCGAGGAAGATCAGACGACGAGGCGACACCCGGTCGGCGAGGTTCGTGAGAGACGAGATCAGCGCGCCGACCACGAATCCGATCTGAACGATGATCGTCAGCCAGCTGCCCTGTGTGGCGGTGAGATTCCACGCCTCGCGCAGTTGGCCGAGCACGGCGGCGGTCGAAAACCAGGGGGACATCGCCAGGACCAGGGCAACAGCGAGCGTGATGAGCTCGCGCCGTTGACCATCTGGACCATCTTGCATAACGAATGAACCCTTCTCGCTGCATCCGGCATTCCCAAAATGACACCGCCCGGCGACCAGTTCAACCCATGAACCAAAGAATTCCAAAGATATTCATGGGTTGCTACTAGTCGGCCAAGATCCAGGACGAGAGTCGGTCGAGCTTGTTCACTGCCCACCACGCTCCAACGAGGCCCACCACGCCGAACGTGATCAAGATGATGTCGCTATGGAGCTGATCGAGAAAGATGATGGTGGTAGCGACTTCGAGCAGGGCCATCGCCGCGACGAAGCGGATGACCAGGCGTTCGCTCACGGTCGCTGCCAACCACGCACCGATCGGAGCGCCCCACACCACGATCGGGGCGGCGGCGAGCCAAATGCCATAGAGATCGAAGCGGGTCGCGAGCTCGGGGCCGAAGGCCGCTCCGGCGACGGAAACGACCTGGTCGTCGACCAGCCCAATATTGAGCTGTCCGTGGCGCAGGCCGAGCGCTACCAACCCCAAGACGCTGAGCGTGGCCATGGCCACGATGCTCGTCGGGATCGCCACCCGGGGGCTCACGCCCGCCACGAGGACGACAAACACGAAGAGCATCACGTCGGTGCCCGAACCAGCGAGAGAGGAGAAGACTCCGCCGAGGATCCCGAACCCGAGCATCACGACTATCGCTCGGGCACTCCAGTCGACCGAGTCGTTTTTGAAGTTCCGTTCGGCACAGATCCGTACGATCAGTGCAACCGCGAAGATGGCGATCGTGAACGTGACCTTCACATAGGCCGGGTCGACCCTCGAATCCCAAAATGGTGTCGATCGATCGCCCAAGACAAAGAGGCCGAAAGCAAACCCGAATATGCCCCCGGCGACGCCGAGCCCGAGGGCGCGCCACTCGATCTTGCGACCGGCGAGCAGAATCGATATCGAGGCCATCACCATGCCGGTCGCTTGAATCACGAGCGAGAACGTACGAGCAACCGGTGCGGGAACCGACAAGACCTTCGTGAATACCGGAAACGCGACCGACCCGCCACCCTGTGGCGTGGAGCCAGCAACGAAACTCCCGATAACCATCGTTATCGAGGAGCGCCAGTTGTCGAGCACCCGGTCGAGGTGGCCGTTCGTGAGCACGAACACGAGCCAGCCCGCAGTGAAGATCGCTGGCAGCCCCCACGCTCCGAGTTGACGCAGCCGGGACACTGCGTCTGTTGGCTCTGGGCTAGTCACGGCGCGTAAACCCGGCGTCGTTTGGACCGCTTTCCCAACAGTCGGTTTATCGACGAGCGTCCGCCCATGACGCTCGAACGTAGCGCCTTGACGTCGGCACGGCGATTCGTGCGGCAGCCATTCTCGAAAGCGCTCGCGTTAGTGTCGCGAGATGAGCTCACGGCATCGTCCAAAGATCGGGTACGGGAGAACCCCAGCAACCGACGAGTACCTCGATTACGGCGAGCTAAGTCGAATCGCTCTTGGCCCCGGCGCCCCACTCACCGAGCAGTGGCAGGCTGCTGGTCTGGAGCTACCCGATGAGTCGTCGATGCGCCAGTATCGCCTCGACCGGGTTCGCAATCAGCTTCGCGCCAATCACTGCGACGCAATCTTGCTGTACGACCCGATCAACATCCGGTACGCGACCGACACCACCAACATGTCGCTGTGGACGTCGCACAACCCGGTGCGCTACTGCCTCGTGTTCACCGACGGGCCGGTCATCATGTTTGAGTTCTCCCACGGCGAGTTTCTCGATGTGTACTCCGAGAACGTCGACGAGATCCGGCCAGGCCATGCGTATTCGTACATGTACGTGGGGGAGCGCACCGATGAAGTCGCGCTCCGCTGGGCCGACGAGATAGCAGCTCTGCTCGCTGAGCATGGGCGTGGCGATGCCCGGCTGGCAATCGACACCGGGGAGATCGACGGGCTCCGAGCGCTCGATCAACGCGGCGTCGACGTCGTGTCGGGCATGTGGATGATGGAAGAGGCTCGTCTGATCAAGTCCGCCGACGAACTCAAAGCCCTGCGTTGCGCCGCACACGCATGCATGGCATCGATCGATGACATGCGCAACGTCTTCGAACCCGGCATTACCGAGATGGCGCTATGGGCCGAGCTTCAGCGTGGCAACTTTGCTCGACATGGCGAGTGGATCGAAACCCGCATTCTTGCCTCCGGCCCGCGCACAAACCCCTGGTATCACGAGGCCAGCTCTCGAGTCATCGAGGCGGGCGATCTGATGGGGTTTGATACCGACATGATCGGCGCGTACGGCATGTGCATCGACATGTCGCGCACGTGGCTCTGTGGTGCTGGCACACCGAGCGCCGATCAACAGTCGACGTACTCGCTGGCGCTCGAACAGGTCGAACGAAATTTGGAACTATTCACACCGGGCACCAGTTATCGCGACATCACCTTTGGCGCGTGGTATCCCTCGATCGATGAGTACAACAAGTACACGGTGATTGCCCATGGTGCGGGCATGTGCGACGAGTACCCATCGGTCTTCCATCGTGACGCCTGGGACGCTGTTGGTAGCGACGGCGAGCTGAAACCAGGAATGGTTATGTGCGTTGAGGCATTCGTTGGGCCAAAGTCCGGCGGCGAAGGCGTGAAGCTCGAACAGCAGATCGTGATGACCGACTCTGGCTATGAGCTACTCACCCCGTACTCAATGGAGCTGTAGCTCGCCGCTAGTCGATATCTCGTCGGTTGAACACGGCCATACTGATAAGGAACGTTGCAGCGCCCCACGCCGCTGCCAAAAGGCCAGCCGAAACCCAACCGTGGTGAAGGTCCGCTCCGAAGCCACCCCCGAAGAAGGTGCCCTCTCCAACACCGCTCCGAGAGACGAACGCATCGGCGTTGTTCATCGGTAGCCACACGGCGAGGTCGGGCAGGAACGGTTGTACGAGCGCCGTTTCGATGACGAACACGTAGATGAGGAAGCCGACGATCGATGCCACCGAGTTGTTGGTGATGACCGTTGCGCCGAAGCCGAACATGAAGAAGATGGCTCCAACCGCGCCAGACCGCACGACAGCACCGAGCACGGTCGGCCAGATGCCAAACGCACCCTCTGCTCCGCCGGTAGCGCTACTCAGGACGTAGATGACGACGACGAGGAACCCCGAGAGCAGGGTCGTGATGACGAACGTCGTTATCGCTCCACCGATGAGCCGCCCCGACAAGAAGCGCGACCGACGTGGCTCCCATGTCAGCAGGTGTTCGATCATTCCCGTCTTTTGGTCTGCACCAAAGAACGACGCTCCAATGACAAAGGCCATGATCGGGACGAGAAAGCCCATTGGACCGAGTACCTGTGTGCTGTTGTCATCGGGATCGCCGGAGACGCCCGACGCAAGGTCGTCGACAAAGCTCACCGAGCCGTCGATGTTGAGGAACGCAATGATTGCGCCGACGATCATCAACAGGGCGAGTCCGAGCGGAAAGAAGCGGGTCATTCGCCTCGCGAGCAGGCGTTGACTTTCGGCGGCGACAAGGGCGCTGCTAGTAACGGCACTCATGATGTGGCCTCCTGTGGTCCGTCGTTGGTCGTTCGTTCGTTCGGGGCACCCGTGAGATTCAGGAATGCAGATTCCAGGGTGGCGCGATCGACTCGCAGGCCTTTCAGATACAAACCCGACGCCGCGAGAAGCCTGGTGATCTCTGCGGCCTCGGCCGACGCGATATCCACCTCGAACTCCGAAGCGTTTGGCAGGGGAGTGGTCGCGATCTGTGCGGCAGCGAGCACGGTCATGGCCGCTTCACGCTGAGCGATCGTCACGATCACCCGTTCACCACCGTCGGCGCTTACCACCTGGTCGAGTGACCCCGACCGGACGAGTTCACCGTTCGCGATGATCGTGACCTCGTCACAGACCTGCTCGATCTCGGCGAGCTGATGACTCGACACCAGAACGGCCTTGCCCTCGTCGGCAATGCCTCGGATAAGAACTCGCATCTCAGCAATACCGGCGGGGTCACGACCATTGGCTGGCTCGTCGAGGATCAGGAGTTCAGGATCCTTCAGTAGTGCTCCGGCAATGGCAAGGCGCTGTTTCATACCGAGCGAATAGCTCTCGAACGTATCGCCAGCTCGGTCCGCAAGGCCGACCGTCTCGAGTACCGTCCCGATTCGTGCTGGGTCGATGCTGCCGAGCTTGGCCAACAATTCGAGGTTCCGGCGACCCGAGAAATTGGGAAAGAGCTTCGGGTTCTCGACGATGGCGCCGACCCGGTGGGCCACGGTGTGAAATTGCGTCGTGCTGTCGGCACCGAACACCTGCGTTCCGCCCGCCGTTGGACGAATCAGACCCAGAAGGCAGCGGATCGTGGTGGTCTTTCCCGAACCGTTCGGCCCGAGAAAGCCGTGCACGGTACCGGGCGCACCGATCGTCAGATCGAGGTTGTTTACCGCCAACACCGGCTCCCCTCGTCGCGAGGCGTACCTCTTCTGCAGATTCCTGATCTCAACGATCGCCGTCACGCCAACTCCCACTGTTGTTATGTGTCGAGTATGGCTGCCCCTTGCGGGCCTGTACATCGGGGATAACCCCGACGGGACCCTGAGACACAACGCCAACCCCGCGCCGTATTCGAGGGAGCTGTAGTCAGCTTGCTCGTTCCGGCTCTCGGAGTCGCTGTGGAACTGCGCCGTCGATCGCACAGGCACGGTGATGTCGAGGCGCCTCGACACCGGCCGGGGTCGATTGCGAGCTGAGTAGGGCTCCGGCAACTCCAGCAGTGACGAGCACGATGACGGCGACGATCAACATCGCAGTTCGGTATCCGTCATTGAGTTGCTCGGGGATGCTGAGTGCATTGCCGGTGAGCCCTGCGACTGTCGGGATCGACGCAACCGAGAGCAGTTGCGCTGTTCGAGAAATTGCGTTGTTGAACCCGGACGCGGCGCCAGCACGAGCTTCGGGAACAGCAAGAGCGGTTGAGGTAATTGGAGCGACGACCGCCGCAAGGCCTGCGCCAAAGACAGTGGCTACCAGGAGCACAAACAGCAGCGACGACCTACCGGGTCCAATGAGACTGAATCCGAAGAGTGATGCTGCGATGACGATCGAGCCAATGACGAGTGGTCCACGTGGCCCGTGCTTTTGGGCAAAGTCTCCGGCGCTGGCAGAAAATGCCAACATCAAGATCGTGAGGGGTACAAAGACCAGGCTCGCCTCGAAGGCAGAAAATCCAAGCGTTACCTGCAGCTGCGTCGGCACCAAGAAGAACACGGCCCCGATGGCGCCGTAGAGAAGGAACGTGATCGCGTTCGCTGCAGTGAACGTCCGGTGGCCAAACAGGTCGAGAGGAACAATGGCGCCGGGGTGGCCGGGCTCGAAGCGCACGAGAGCCACGACAGCAACGATCGCCAGTATCGCGAGCACTCCCGGGAGACCGACAAGACCAGAGTTCGAACCCTCGATCAAGGCGAACGACAACCCACCGAGAATCACGATGCTCAAGGCCGCGCCAAGCCAGTCGATCGGGCTATCTCGCGCACTCGGGTTCGACGACTCGGGCACGCCTCGGCTAGCCAACAACGCAATGATCACCGACGGGACGTTCAGCAGAAAGACCGTACGCCAGGAGACCTCCAGCAAAAGCCCGCCACTGAGGGGGCCGATGGCTGCGGCGAGTCCCACGAGGCCGGCCCATAGACCAATTCCACGACCTCGGTCGTCGGGGTGCAAGGTTGCCTCGAGTATGGACAGGCTGCCCGGGATCACGAGTGCCGCGCCGGTCGCCTCGACGAGTCGTCCTGCGATGAGCGTTTCAATATTCGGTGCGAAGGACAGCGCAATCGACACCGTTCCCACCCAGCCAATGCCAATTCGATACATCCGAACCCGGCCATAGCGGTCACCGAGTGTCCCACCGACAAGAATCAGTGAGGAGACGATCAAGAGGAACGCGTTCACGATCCACTGTTGCTGTGATGAGCTCGCGTCGAGGTCGTCGGCGATTGACGGCAAGGCGACAAAAACGGCGCTACCGGTGAGCATCGTCACCGAACCACCTGCGACGGTCGCTGCGATCACACCCCGGCCCGCTGGCGAATCGAGACGAACGTGTCCGACCAATGCACCGCCCTCGTCCATTTCCGCTCGACGCATCTGTGGCTCCCCGCCTCGCGACAATCGCGAATGGGCGAAGACTAGTTGGCGGTGTCACATCTGCGCACTAGCCGACGCCGAATATGAAGAACGCTTAAGGATCTGCCATTTCGAGACTATTCAGTCGAAATTTGCCTCGGCCGATCTGTATTCTGCTCGTCGTGGATAGATGGATAGTTCGTTTCGTTATGACAGTCGCTCTGAGCGTTGTATTGGCCGCGTGCGGCAGTGGTGGCGACGGAGACGACGCTGCCTCCGCTGAGCTCGATAGTGCAGTTGTCGACTCAGGCGAGGCTGATGACAACGACCAAGCCTCGAGCGATGAAGACGACTCAGATGCTGACGCAGTCGATGATACTGCTGGCGAAGTTGACGACGATGAAGCGGCCGACGACTCAGACGCTGACGTAGCTGATCAGGCCGAAGAGACAACATCGACGACCGAAGCTCCCGAGACAACAACCACCACCGAACCTGCAGAGACGACCACGACGACCGAAGCTGCCGCTGCGGACACAACAACGACTACGGCTGCTCCGGCAACCACGACGACCACTACAGCTGCTCCTGCTACGACCACAACGGCGGCACCCACGACCACAACGGCGGCACCCACGACAACGACCGCGGCACCCACGACAACGACCGCGGCACCCACGACAACGACCGCGGCACCCACGA
>CAZMYN010000082.1:0-13032 GCA_964570495.1 uncultured Acidimicrobiales bacterium
GCACCGCGGCTGTTGGACCGGCCGCGCCACCCGCGGCCCCCGCGACCGCTAACTCATCAAATCTGTGGTTGCTGTGCCGCGTATACGCGGCACAGCAACCACAGATTTTCGAGTGGGTCAGGGAGCGTCCATATGGCCGGTGAGTACGTTGACGGTGTTTACGCCGATCTCTTCAACGGCGTAACCACCTTCCATCACGTAGACGGTCGGCAGTGCAAGTGCACCCAGTCGGCGACCGTAGCGAGTGAAGTCATCGGAGCCGAGTTTGAAGCTGCTGATGGGGTCGGCTTCGAACGTGTCGACACCGAGCGAAACAATGAGTGCCTCAGCACCGAACGAAACGATCTTCGCGATGGCATCTTCGAGCGCTTCAGACCACACATCGAACGGCGTACCTGGGGCAAGTGGATAGTTGGCGGTCAACCCCTCGCCGGGCCCGTTGCCGGTTTCGTCCGCGTAGCCGAGGAAGTAGGGGAACTCGTGAGCGGGATCGCCGTGAAGCGATGCGAAGAACACGTCGCCCCGGTCATAGAAGATGTCTTGAGTGCCGTTGCCGTGGTGGAAGTCGACATCGAGAACAGCGACTCGCGATGCGCCATCGTTGAGGAATCCTTGCGCCGCGATCGCCGCGTTGTTGATGTAGCAGTAGCCGCCGAAATAGTCAGCCGACGCGTGATGGCCGGGAGGTCGACACAACGCAAATGCTGCGGGTTCACCGGCAGACACCGCTCGCTGCGCGGAACGCGCGAGCGACGCGCCCGCGTGTGCTGCCTCCCAGGTGCCATTGGTGATCGAGCTCTCTGAGGCAAAGGCGTAGTAGCCGAGTTTTCCATCGACATCCTCGGGCACCCGTTGGCTCATCCGTCGAACGGGCAGACAGCTGGGGATCATGTCACTGGTGTGGCCGAGCGCGCTCCATTCGTTCCACGCAGTGCGCAAAAAGTTCACGTATCCAACGTCATGAATTTGGGCGAGCAGTTCGTCCTCGACAGGCTGCACGTCGATCTCGCTGGTCAGCCCGGCAGTGGAAAGGGCCGCGTTGATGTAGTCGATCCGCTCGGGGCATTCGAACGGGCGCACGAGCTCGCCGCCGTAGAGCTCCCCGGCAGGAAAGTGCTGTCGGTGCGCCTCGCTGCGGGCGATCAACATGGGTTAGTCGTCTTTGTCGAGGGTCCGGTAGCCGCCGCCGTAGAAGATGACCGGCGCCTTTGCTTCGTCGGGGACCTCCATCGACGTAACGGCGAAGAGTCCGAATTCGTGATCGCCAGCGGGGATGATCTGCGGGTCGGCCAGCGTCATCCATGCGGTGCAGTCATCGATGCGCGGCGCACCGTCGACAACCGCCCAGTCGAGTCCGTCGAAGCGTTCGTGCAGATCGCGCATGCACGCGTTGCTCACGTCGATCTGATGCTCGCCGAGCACGTTCACGCCGAGAACGTCGGCCGACTTCAGTTGCTCCCAGCTGTACGAGCCGTTGGTGCAGAAGAAGCCGGCGAGCGGCGGGTCGAGCGACACCGAAACAAAACTTCCGATAACCATCGCTATCGGCTTGTCATCGACCATGGCGGTGACGACCGTGACCGTCGTAGGCACCTGGCCCATGACCTGGCGGAAGTGCTTCGGGTCGATGGCTTTGCTCATAGCGACACGCTAATTGCTGCGACTAGAGCCATGCCCACCCGGTGAGAAAGCTCTAGTCGCTCAGCTGTTCTTTTTGCGCTTTTGGATGTTGGCCCATTCGTCGCGCAAGCCAACAGTGCGGTGAAACAGCATCGGCTCGCCCGTCCGTGAGGCGTTGTCGATGTCGGCAGCGAAGTAACCAAGCCGCTCGAACTGCACGACCTGGCCTGGCGCTGTATCGGCGAGCGCTGGCTCGACCTTCGCATGAACCGTCTCGCGTGAGTCCGGGTTAAGGCTCGACAACATGTCGGTGTCGCCCGACCCTGGATGAGCATCGGTGAAGAGCCGGTCGTAGAGGTACACCGTGGCATCGACAGCGGTTGCCGCGGACACCCAGTGAATTGTCGATTTCACCTTGCGCCCGTCGGGGGCTTGTCCCCCGGCCGTCTCGGGGTCATAGGTGCAATGCACCTCGGTCACGTTGCCGTCGTCATCGGTGATGGCCTCGGTGGCAGTGATGAAGTAGCCGGCACGCAATCGGACTTCGCGGCCGATCGTCAACCGGTAGTACTTCGGTGGCGGGTCGAGCGCGAAGTCGTCCTGTTCAATCCAGAGCTCTCCGCTGAACGGCACCTGTCGTGTTCCGGCTGAATCGTCTTCGGGGTTGTTGATGGCCTCGCGCATGTCTGCCTGGCCGTCGGGCCAGTTGGTGATGACGACCTTGAGCGGACGCAGCACCGCCATGCGGCGAAGCGCGGTCCTGTTCAGCTCGGTCCGGATGAAGGACTCGAGCAGTTCGATGTCGTGAGTGCTGTTCGACTTCGCCACGCCGATGTGGTCCATGAACGCCCGAATGGCCGACGGCGGATATCCGCGGCGTCGCAACCCGCGAAGCGTCGGCATGCGAGCGTCGTCCCAGCCCTCGACGCTGCCATTGTCGACAAGTTCTTTGAGGCGACGCTTGGAGGTAACGGTGTGGGTGATATTGAGGCGCGCGAACTCGGTCTGTTCGGGCTGTTCGGCGGGCAGGTCGAGTTGCTCGAGGCACCAGTCATAGAGCGGCCGGTGGCTATCGAACTCGAGCGTGCAAATGCTGTGGGTCACGCCCTCGATTGCGTCGCTTTGGCCGTGCGCCCAGTCGTAGGTCGGGAAGATGATCCAGTCGGTGCCGGTGCGCTGATGATGCTCACGACGGATGCGGTAGAGCACGGGGTCACGCATCTGCATGTTCTCGTGGTTCATGTCGATCTTGGCGCGCAGCACCTTTTCGCCGTCGGCGTACGTTCCGTCGCGCATGCCCCGAAACATTTCGAGGTTCTCCTCAGGAGAGCGATCGCGGAAAGGGCTGTTTGTCCCCGGCGTCGTGAAGCCGCCTCGTTGCTCGGAGATCGTCTCGGCATCGAGGTCGTCGACGTAGGCAAGGCCCCGTTCGATCAGCGATTCGGCCCAGTCATAGAGCTGGTCGAAATAGTCCGACGCGTACACGACGTCGTCGGCGTCAAAGCCCAGCCACCGGACGTCTTCAATGATGCCGTCGACGTAGTCCTGATCTTCGCTCTCGGGGTTTGTGTCGTCGAAGCGAAGCTTGCAGATGCCGTCGTAGTCGACGGCGAGTCCGTAGTTCAAACAGATCGACTTGGCGTGGCCGATGTGGAGATAGCCGTTGGGCTCGGGCGGAAAGCGCGTCTGGACACGGCGCTTGAACTTGCCCGAATCGTTATCGGCATTGATCTTCTCCCGAATGAAATCAACGGGCGTGTACTCGGCATCGTCGGTCACGCCAGTCAGGCTATTACTCACTTGGCCAAGAACGTGTCTTGTCCTACCTCCCGAGTTACTTAAGACGGTTCGTTTGTCAGCCGAAGACTCCGAAGTGACGATGGTCATACGGCGATTGATCGAACTTGCGACAGTGCACCCAAACGATCGCGTCGCGCGCCAAATCGAACGGGTCGGCCAACCCGAACCCCCAAACACCGAACTTGGTCGCCCAAAGAAGCTGGGGCTTCCTCCGTTGAGCGAACTCGGGACCGATCTTCTCGGAGCGACGCCACGAGCACGGGCCATCGTGATCATCCGACCGTTCGTGATCGTCACCCTCTACGCGGTGCTGGCGCTCAAGGGCTGGTGGTTGCCGGCCATTGCGTTGATTCCCTACATCTACGTGACGACCGGCGCGGCGGTACACGACCTCGTCCACAAGTCACTCGGCGTGCCCGACCGCTACCACGGGTTGATTCTCAGCGTCGTTGGAGCGCTCGCCCTCGAGAGCGGCCACACGCTGCGCGAGACACACCGAGTTCACCATCGAAAGCTCCATACAGCGGTCGACCCGGAAGGCTACGTCGATCGCTACAGCAGCTTCCGCACGCTCGGGGAAGGGCCCCTCTACAAGCACTATCTCGCCTGCTGGGTGATGAAGAACCGTCCAAATAGTCGCAAGTGGGTGGCTGTCGAGGCGCTGTGGGCCCAATCGGTGATCATCTTGGCGCTGGTGATTGGGTGGCGATTCCCTGTCTTTGGTGTCTACATCGGGCTGACCGTGCTCGGCAGCTGGCTGTTCCCGTACGTCGGCGTCAAACTCGTGCACAGCGACCCGGGGAACAACGTCCTCACGGGAACACGCACAATCCGAGGCTCGTTCATCTCATGGATTGGATGTGGACTGACCTTCCACCTCGAGCACCACCTGTATCCACGGGTACCCGGGCACAAGCTTGGCCAACTCGCCGAACGACTCGATGGTCGTCTCGCCGAACTCGGCGTCGAACCAACCCAAGTGATGTAGCTCGTGGCTTAGGACAGTGTTCGAGCAGTGTCCGACAGAGGTACGTCGGACTTGGACGCGGGGAGCGTCCGCAAGAGACGGTCGCCAACGTTCGAGGTGACGCCGAGCCAGTAATGCTCGTTGCGAAAGTGATGCAGCCGGTGGTTCTGGGCAAGCCGTCGGTAGTACGGCAGCTTCGGCCGGTACCTCGTGTGGGCAAGAAGGTGTGTCCACTCGTAATGAGCGAGCATCAGGTAGGCGCCTAGGACTGCACTGAGATAGGTGGCAACAATTGGCGCACCGAAGACCAGCGCCAGCACGATGGGCCACGTCAGGTTCCACACGGCGAGCATGACCTGGAAGACAATGACGTCCTTCCAGCACAGCATCAACCATTGGACGCTCGGAGGGTCGAGGTGATGCTTGCGGTGGTTGGTTCCCGTATCGAACTTTGTCATCCGGATCGAGTCTTCGGGTGCGTGGAGCAAGAAGAGATGGATGAACCACTCGACGACGCCGGTAAGTGCCAGGGTCACGACGGCAACGGCGAGGTCAGCCCATCCAAACCCGCCTCCGACACCGAGGCGAAGAGCCACCGCGACGACGATGCCAATCGCCATCACCTGTGGGGAACGGTGGGCCACGAAGGTACGCGCCACATCGCGAAGGGTCACAAGTTCATCTGCACGGGCATGGTTGCCTTGGTCGGTGTTCGCGATCACCATGCGTTAGTTGTAGCCCATCGACACGACCCGATGAGCGCGGGCCTATGCGGCCGACGCGCTAGCGACGATTCGCGTGCTGAACTGCACAGTGCCACGCTCGACGCCCAGGCGGGCCTCGGCCAGGGTGATCAGTTCGGTCCAGAGTCGGGTTGCGTCGTCGTCGTCGGGAACCGGAACCACAAAAACAAACGGAACGTTGCCACGTCGCAGTTCACCAACTCGAGACGCCATAGCGATCGCGACATCGAACACCGGTGCCATCACCGGGCGTCCATCGACGAGAATACCGTTCTCGGTCGTACCCCAATCTCGGATTCGAACAACGCCACGCTGCTGGGAACCAGCAAGAGTTGCGTCGAGGCGGCCATGCCAGGTATTCGCGCCGTAGAGGTCGAGTGTCACCTCGGTGTTGGTGAACTCAATCGGCGCGAGCCCTTGTGCTGGTCCGGTGTCGTGGAGCGTTCGCCTCTGCGTCATCGACTGAAACCGACCAAGACTGCGTCGTTGCAGCACGCCAATGAGCTTCAGGGTCGCCGGTGTCAGTAGCTGTTGTTGCTCGGAAGTCATGGCGAGCACGACCTCCACTCCGGAAGCTCGGTCTCCGAATTGGGATGTAATGGGTAGGTCTATCGCTGTAATAGCCATCGTTGTTCTCCTTCTCAATCGAACAGGTGACGTGGCGGCGATGACCGGAGAGGACATCAGCGGAACCCTGTTCATATTGCCCGCACTTATAGAATGTCGACAAAGTTCGCAAAAGTTCGCTTCGTACGAGGTATAAAGTAGCTCAATGCGTCATCTGGGGGAAACTTTGAGCCTTTTTTGTGCCAAATATGTGGGTAGTAGACATGTCTGACGATCTCGACCTTGCAGTTCTCGGTCATCGAATCCGGCATTTCCGCAAGCGCCAAGAGCTCACGCTGTCCGAGCTCGGCGCCAAAATCGACAAACCTGTCCCCTATCTTTCCCAGCTCGAGAACGGGCGTATCGAACCAAAGATCGGGCTATTGAACTCCCTCGCCACCGCGTTAGACGTCAGCGTTGGTGACCTCGTCGACGACGAACCGCCCAACCGACGCGCCGAGCTCGAATTGGAGGTCGAGCGCGCCCAGCAAGACGAACGGTACATGGCACTCGGTCTCCCCCATCTAAAGCCAAGCGCGAAGCTCAGCGACGACGTGCTCGAACACCTCGTCGCACTATGGAAAGCGATTCCCGGCGACGTTGGCGACCAGACGCTACGAGCCGAAGATAAGGCTCGGCTAGCCAACGCAGAGCTGCGCGACGAGATGCGAGCGCGCAACAACTACTACAAGGACATCGAGACCGCGGCTACCACTGCGTTGGGCGCCATCGACTACCGCGGGAGCGGCCCGCTTTCTGAGCGGCACATCACCGACCTCGCGTCGCACTTTGGCTTCCGCGTCGAACGGGCCAAGGGCATGCCGAGCTCGGCGCGCTCGGTTACCGATCAGCGCAATCGCATCATCTACATCCCTCTTCGCGAAGAGGTCGACCTGCGCGCCGCACGGTCGGTCGTACTCCAGACCCTTGGCCACTACGCCCTCGATCACTCCGACACGAGAGACTTTGGCGACTATCTTCGCCAACGCGTCGAGTCGAACTATTTCGCGGCCGCAGCCCTCATCCCCGAGCAGCCAGCCGTCGACCTGTTGACCCAGTCGTTCAAGCAAAAGGACATTTCCATCGAGGATCTGAAAGAGGCGTTCTACGTCTCCTACGAGATGGCTGCGCACCGCTTCACAAACCTGGCCACCGAACACCTCGATCTGCCGGTTCACTTCCTGCGCTGCAATCCCGAAGGTGTCGTCTCGAAGGCCTACGAAAACGACGGCATCGACTACCCGAAGAGTGCCGAGGGAACTGTCGAGGGTATGCGGGTGTCTCGCCACTGGGGTGTTCGCCAGGCCTGGCAGGCAAGCCAGAGTTTTATGCTCCACTACCAACACACCCTCACCGACGGCGGCGATTGGTGGTGCGCGACCTACATCGAGGACGCGTCATCGAACCCCTATGCGGTCAGCATCGGCACGACCTCGGAGTTGGCTACTCATTTCCGCGGTGGTGACACCATCAGAAGGCTCGACGCCCGTTCAGCACGCAATGCACCTGACCCTGACCTGGTCTTGCGGTGGGAGGAGGCAGCGTGGCCTTCGGCGGCCCAACGCTCACACGTACTCACCGCTCTGCCAGCGTCAAGCCGAAAATTCTCGCCCTTTCCTGGCGTCGACCTCGTCGATGTCTACCGCTTCCTCGATCGTCAACGCCCGGGAGCGAGCTGAGCTGTTGGTTCGCCCGCTTCGGTTCGCGACGAGCCGGGTAATTCGGACGAGCATCAGCGCAACCACCAACGCGATGACGACGATCTGAGCAATTCGAAACACGGGGTGTGAGGCGTCGGTGCCCGCCATCAGTAGATGCACGGTCGCGGCGATCCAAACAGCGAAGCTGGCCGTGTGAATCACGCGCCAGACCCGATGCGACAAACGATGGCGTAGAAGCGACGAGATCTCTACGGCGAGGACCAACCAGAAGGCGACAATCCCCCACGCGACAGCCCACGGTTGCCACGAAGACTGGAGAGGGATGAAGAGTTCCGCCCAGCTGAAGTGCACGAAGTTGTCGGGCACGAGCGCGACGAGGTGGATCGCCAAGAAGACCAGCGCGAGCGAAGACGAGAAGCGGTGGAGATCGAGCGGCCATCCGGCTGGCAGAACACCGGCCGTGCGCCTCGAGCCCACTCGGCGATGAGAAATCGACATTCCCGCAATTACCGACAAGCTCAGCAAGATCCAGGCAACGATTCCGGCGGAGCGACTCGTGAACCACCAAACCTGCTCGACAAACTCAATGTCGTCGATCATGGCGCGTCCACTTCGATCGGAAGCCCAAGCGAAATGACCTCGGTTGGCGAGAAGGCAACGGCTTCGCAATCCCATTCGCGAACTTGGGCGGCGTCGATGGAGGGGTCTATGACGAGGACCTTGGCCACAACATCTGCCCACCACGCGAGCGGCGAATAGACCGTTGCTGCGATACGCGCCGCAGGCGCGTCGAGATCGACTGGACGACCGGTTCGCGGGTCGAGAAGATGATGGCGCTGCTGACCGGCTTGTTTCCAGCGCTTGAGCATGGTGCTGCTGGTGGCCACTGCCCCGCCAGCAACCCGGACCGAGCCGAGGATTTCACCGTCGCTGCGCGGGTCCGCAACGAAGACTCTTTGGCTCGTCGATGCGAGCGCGCTGCCCGCAAATCGAAGATCACCGCCAAGCGAGACCATGGCCCACGTTGCACCAGCGTCGAGGAGGTCGCGTGCGATCAAGTCCGCGGCAAGTCCCTTCCCGAGGCCTCCGGGGTCAAAGCTCGCGCCGAGCCGAAGCCGGACGTCATTCCCCGAGATCTCGATCTGCGGCGACGGAGCGGGTTCGGTCGATGTCGGTTGTTGCGAATTGGCTTGGAGCTGTTCGAACGACCGGTCATAGCCAAGGGAGATGAGCTGACCGAGCATCAGCGGATTGAACACCCCCGAGGTTCGATCGCACGCGACCTGAGCCCTACGCACCAGGTTGAGGGAGACTTCGGAGAGACCGTGCCACTCACCAGCGGCCTGGTTCAGCTGTGAGATTTCGCTCGTCGGAATGAATCGACTCCATCGAGCTTCGAGGTCTTCTAGGCGATGGATCGCAGCCTCGACTCCACTCTGGCTGTCGGACACGATCCGACAGCTCGATCCGAACGCACGAAACGTCGCCTCGTGGAGTTGGAGTTCGCTCAGCGTGCTCGACATGATCAGCCGCTCGCGTTGGTTAGTGGCGCGAGGGTCGTGCTGGGTGTCGAGGTAGCCGTGACAACAGTCGTGGTGGGAGCGACGGTTGTCGGCGCCACGGTTGTTGTTGGCGCTTCAGTTGTTGTTGGCGCGGCGGTCGTCGAAGGAGCCGAAGGCGCAGTTGTCGTCGGAGCCGGCGCCGCCGTCACCGCTGGAGCATCCGTCGTTGGAGCGACCGGTTGAACCGTCGTCGTAGGGGCGGTCGTCGTAGGGGCAATGGTGGCAGGGGCGGTGCTTGTCGGTGCGGGCGCGGCCGTAGTCGAGGGAGCAGCGGTTTCGGGGACCGAGGCATCCACCACCGGGGCGGTCGATGTCGACGAGCCAAAGCCGCCCTCGGGTACCTCTGGACGTTGAGGTAGCGGGGCGCGCTCATTGCCGATCGAGAACAGTTCGCTCGGCGGCGGAACCTCGACAAGAGCATCGTCAGGGATGACAGCCAGCTTGGAGGCTCCGTCAGCTTGTTCAGCGACCGGGTCGGCCGGCGGGCCCGACGTGGTGTCGAGATCGCCTGGCTCATCCGCGACCGGCCCCAACGCAGCAACTACGCCGACGAAACCAGTGATGCTCGCTGCCCCGAGCCCAGCGCGCGTCAATCGCAATCCGGTGGGGCGAGTTCGCATGTCGGTCTCCTCCTGACTGACCGCGCAACATCGACCCTAGTAAAGAACAGTTGTCGATGACCGCTACCCAACCTGTCGGCACGAGGGCCGCAAATCTTGATTCCTGCGTCGGGTTACCGACCCCACAACTAGCGACATCACTACGACCGACATCGGCACCCACAAGCCCGTACCGTGGAGAGACATGGCAGACATGCTGACCCCGAGCGAAGGAATCCGCCGCGAGCTCCGTCGCACGGTGCGCGGATACATCACCGGCAACAACTCATCTCGCGAGGCTGGCGAGCTCTCGAACGACAGCTGGTTCGGTCCCGACAGCATCACGTGGTTGATCCAATCCGATTGGTCGACGCTCGTTGGCGGAGTCGAGTCGCTGCTCGTCCAGGTTCTGCACCCACCGACGATGTCGGGCGTTGCCCAACACTCGGCGTACAAGGAAGACCCATTCGGTCGGCTACACCGCACCGCCAACTTCATCGGCACCACGACGTACGCCTCTGCCGACGAGGCCGAGGCCATGGTGAAGGTCATTCGCAAGGTGCATGACCGCGTCAAAGGTACGACCCCGGCAGGCGAGCCCTACGAGGCAAATGATCCGCACAACCTTGCGTGGGTGCACTGCACCGAGGTCGATGGCTTCTTGCGGAGCTTTCGTCGTTACGGGTCGGTCGAGATCAGCAACGCCGAGGCAGATCAGTACGTTGCCGAGATGGCCAAGGTTGGCGAGGCCTTGGGCGTTGTCGATGCGCCGCGGTCCGTCGCCGAGCTCAACGCTCGACTCGAGCTATACCTGCCCGAGCTCAAGTACGACGCTCAAGCTCGCGAGGCCATTCGGTGGCTCATGCTGCCGCCAAACAAGCCAGCCGCCCAAGGTACCTACATGGTGATCCTGGGCGCAGCGGTCAACCTGTTGCCAGCGTGGGCGCGCCGCAAGTTGTGGCTCCCCCCGCGGATTCCGATCGTCAGTGATGCCATGGTTGGCCCCGCGGCCAAGACACTGATCGGTGCGCTCGATTGGATTATGGATCCACCCGAGCAGATCGAGCGGCTGCGCGACGCCCGGCGCTAGCCGACGTTGCGGAGGTCGACCACAAAGATGAGGGTCTCGTTCGGGCCGATCACGCCACCGGCGCCACTCGGGCCGTAGGCCATCTGTGGCGGAATGGTGAGCTTGCGGCGACCGCCGACCTTCATTCCCTGCACACCCTGATCCCAGCCAGGAATGACCTGTCCGGCACCGAGGCCAAAGCTGAAGGTGTCGTTGCGGTTCCAGGAAGCGTCGAACTCGCGGCCATTGGACCAGCTGATTCCGGCATAGTCGACCGTTACCTGCATACCCGATGTTGCTTCGGCACCATCGCCTTCGACGAGGTCTTCGATAACGAGTTCGGTGGGCGCTTCGCCCTTCGGCACGGTTATGACGGGCTTTTGGCTGGTGTCTTCCATGACGAAGACTCTACCGATCTACGGAGAATCCGGGAGTAACCTCGCGCCAATGAAGCTTGACGAGGTCCAGACATTGATGGAAGAGCTCTACGGCGAGGCCGATAGAGCGCGCGGGATGCCAGCCACCGTGGCGTGGCTGTGCGAGGAGCTCGGAGAGCTGGCCCAAGCTGCCCGAAAGGGCACCAAGGACCAGCAGCTACATGAACTTGGCGATGTGTTGGCTTGGCTGGCGTCGCTGGCGAACCAGCTCGATCTCAGCCTCGACGACGCAATGGCCCGCTACCGCGAGAACCCGCCGTAGCCGCCTTCTACCCGACGATGCCTTTAGCAACGAGGGCTTCGGCGATTTGGATGGTGTTGAGAGCTGCGCCTTTGCGAAGGTTGTCACCGCTCACGAACAACGACAAGCCATTCTCGAACGTCTCGTCTGGGCGGATCCGTCCAACGATCGACGGGTCGATGCCCGCTGACTTAAGCGGTGTTGGAAGGTCGTCGAGGACGACCCCTTCAGCGTCAGCGAGAAGCTCGCGTGCACGATCCGGCGTGATTGGACGGCTGAACCCGGCGGTGATTGCCAGCGAGTGACCAGTGAATACCGGCACCCGCACGCAAATGCCGCTCACGGCGAGGTCGGGAAGTTCGAGAATCTTGCGGCTCTCGTTGCGCAGCTTTTGCTCTTCGTCGGTCTCTTCGAGACCATCGTCGACAATCGATCCACACATCGGCACCGCGTTGAACGCGATCGTCGTTGCAAACTTCGATGGGTCACCAAAGTCGACAGCATCGCCGTCGTAGGTGAGCGCCGCGGCCTCGTTCGCGCCTTTGCGGACCTGCTGGTCAAGCTCGTCGACACCGGCAAGCCCACCACCGGACACTGCCTGGTACGTCGCAACGACCATCCGTTCCAGACCAGCCTCGAGGTCGAGGGGCTTGAGCACAGGCATTGCGGCCATCGTCGTGCAGTTCGGGTTGGCGACGATTCCCTTGGGGATGTCATCGAGTGCGTGGGCATTGACCTCGGGCACGACCAACGGAACGTCCGGGTCCATGCGGAACGCCGAGGAGTTGTCGATCACGATGACGCCTTGCGCTGCCACCTTGTCGGCAATAGCGCGGGAGGTGGCGCCGCCCGCAGAAAAGACGGCGATGTCGAGTCCGGTGTAGTCCGCAGTAGCAGCGTCCTCGACGGTGATTGTCTTGTCACCGAACTCGATCTTCTTGCCAGCGCTGCGCGCCGAGGCAAAGAAGCGAACGTTCTCCATCGGAAACTTGCGTTCGAGAAGCAACGTTCGTGCGACACCACCGACCTGGCCGGTGGCTCCAACGATTCCTACGTTAACCATGACATCAAGCGTAGAAGGCCTTCTGGCAAACGCGGTTGCCGTGCGGGCTTGTGACCGCGGCGACTTTGTGAACGGTAAGAATTCTTACCTATTCATGTGACTATGTTCTCATGTGCGGGCAGGGAGTGGCACAATGGCGAACAGCGGCGGCTTTTACTCAAGTACGAAAGCTGACGCCGAAGCTGTGAACACCGAAAAAAAACCTCGTGGTCGTCCCCCCAAGTATCCGCCCGACGAGGTCCGACGCCGACTGATGGATGCCGCAATTGAACGGCTTCGTTTGAGCGGGGTCGAGAGCGGTCTCGATTCCGTCACGCTCGACGGCGCGATCATCGACGCTGACGTACCGCGCGGCATGTCCTACAAGATCTGGCGCGTTGGGGATGAGACACCACAAGATGCCTTCCGCAGAGCGACAGTCCTCGACCTTCTGAGCATTCCCGCTGTTGCTGGCCTGCCTATGACGCGAGAGTTCACGCTCAGCGAGATTGACCGTTCACGAGATGCAATCAACTCTGATGATGACGCAACGAGGAAGAGCGCCGTCATCGACCTTTTGCGTCGGGTTGGCGAGTTCAACCATCTCGCCCTCGTCGAGAGCGAGCACTGGAAGCTCTACGTCGCGCTTCGGGCCGCGGCGATAACGCGACCCCTTGCCCAACCC
>CAZMYN010000083.1:0-12888 GCA_964570495.1 uncultured Acidimicrobiales bacterium
TCGATGGATCGCGATGGGACCCGCGACGGGTTCGACCTCGAACTGACATCACTGGTCAGCAACGCCGTTGGGATACCGGTGATCGCAAGCGGCGGCGTCGGAACGCTCGATCACCTCGCCGAGGGCGTTACCGATGGCAACGCCGACGCGGTTCTTGCCGCATCGATCTTCCATTTCGGTGAGCACACCGTCGGTGAAGCCAAGGAGCTGATGGCATCTCGAGGCGTCAGCGTTCGACCGCCCCAGTAGATTGTGCCGGTGAGCCCTGCCAGCGAGAAGAAGAAAACCGCGTCGTCCAACGGCATTTCGCCCGAGACCGCCGATGGCGATCGCCTGCCGATCAAGATGCTCAACGATCGGATTCTCGTGCGCATTGGTGCAGCCGAAGGTGAGCGTCGGTCAACCGGCGGAATCCTTATTCCAGCAACCGCCCAGGTCGGCAAGCGCTTGACGTGGGCCGAGATCGTTGCCTCCGGTCCAAATGTTCGCAACATGGAGATTGGTGACCAGGTGCTGTTCAACCCCGACGACCGCTACGAGGTCGAGGTCGGGGGTACCGACTACATCATCTTGCGTGAACGCGACGTTCACGCAGTGGCCGCCGAGCGCCTCGAAGAGGGCTCGACTGGCCTCTACCTCTGAGGTTGGCGTGTCTGAGATCCAACCATCCTTTGAAGAGTTCTCGCGGCTCGCAACCGAGCACCGGGTCGTACCGGTGTGGCGGTCCCTTCTCGCAGATCAGGTCACACCGGTAGCCATCTTTGCCCGGTGCATCGGCGACGGCGACGGGTTCTTGCTCGAATCGGTCGAGAACGGCGAACGCTGGAGCCGCTGGTCGTTCTTGGGACGCAACCCGTTGGCAACGCTTGTTTCGCGTTCGGGTGATCTGACCATTTCGGGGCCTGTAGCTAGCCAGTTGCCCACAGCAGACGGGATGCTCGACACGCTCGAAGCAGTGCTCGCCGAATTCGAGGCGCCCGACATTGCCGAGCTGCCGCCCCTTCACTCCGGGATGATGGGGTACCTCGGCTACGACGTTGTTCGTGAGGTCGAACGGCTTCCCAATGTCCCCGACGATGATCGCGGCCACCCCGACGGCGTGATGGCGATGATCGGCGAGCTGGTGGCGTTCGACCATTGGAAACAGCAGGTGACGCTGATCGCCAACGTGCTCATTGCCGAGGGTGCTGGTGAACCGGAGTTGCGTGCGGCCTACGACGATGCGATCACTCGCCTCGAACAGCTCCAAAACGATGGCGCCCGCCCGCTCGACGAGCCGCTCGTCAGTCCGCCGCCTCGTGATGCTCCGTTGCCCGAAGTCACTTCGACGATGGGCGAGGAGACGTACTGCAATGCCGTGAAGGTCGCCAAGGAGTACATCCTGGCCGGCGACATCTTCCAGGTCGTCCTCTCGCAGCGTTTCGACTTCGAGCTCGACGCTGACCCCTTCGATCTGTACCGGGTGCTTCGCCAAATCAACCCGAGCCCGTATATGTACTTCTTTCGGATTAGCGATGTGAGTGACGAGCCGATGTACATCGTTGGGGCATCGCCTGAACCCATGGTGCAACTCCGCGACGGCAAGGTCATTTCGCGTCCGATTGCGGGGACTCGGCCGCGTGGCAAGACCGATGAAGAGGATCGCCGCCTCGGTGCCGAGCTGAGCGAGCATCCCAAAGAGGTCGCCGAGCACGTGATGCTGGTCGATCTGGCCCGTAACGATATTGGTCGCGTCATCAGCTTTGGAACCGAGAGTCGTGACCAGATCATGACGCTCGAGCGTTACAGCCACGTCATGCATCTGACCTCGCAGGTCTCGGGCGAACTCGCGCCGGGCAAGAGCGCAATCGACGTGCTGCGCGCAACCTTGCCTGCGGGCACCGTGTCGGGTGCCCCGAAGGTGAGAGCCATGGAAATCATCGACGAGCTCGAACCCGTCAAGCGCGGCCCGTACGCCGGTGTTGTTGGCTACGTCGACTTCTCCGGGAACATCGACACGGCAATCGCGATTCGCACCATGTTTGTGCGCGGTAACGAGGCGTCGGTGCAGGCGGGGGCAGGGATCGTCGTCGACAGTGTCCCGCTCGACGAGCACGTCGAGTGCATCAACAAGTCGAAAGCTCTGCTCGCGGCCGTGCCGGGGGCTCGAATCATGACTGCGCAAAAGCGTGAAGGGGAGTCGTCATGAGCGTCTACGTCGCTACCCGCGATGTTATTGCGGTCGCTGGAGAGGACGCCGAGAACTATCTGCAGGGTCAGATCAGCCAGGACGTGCTTGCACTCGGAGTCGGCGAGTCGGCGTGGAGCCTCATCCTTCAGCCGCAAGGAAAGGTCGACGCATGGTTCCGAATCACGCGCCGGGCGCAGGATTCCTTTCTGCTCGATGTCGATGCGGGTTTCGGTGAGCAACTGTTGGCCCGCCTGCAGCGGTTTTTGCTGCGGACCAAGGCTGAACTCTCCCTTGAGACATGGGATTGGCACGCCTATGACACCGCTCTCTCGGATTCCGCGGTCGAAGGTAGAGCGCAGATTGTTGCGCCCTCGCCAACGGGTCGCGGCGTCGATCTGATCGGCCCCGAAATGGATGCGCCCAGCGCGCCAGCATCACAGAATCTCGACGAGTACGAACTGCTTCGCATCACCGCAGGCGTGCCCAAGATGGGCGCCGAGCTCGACGAGAGCACCATCCCCGCCGAAGCTCGAATCGTCGAACGGTCGGTCTCGTTCACCAAGGGTTGCTACACCGGTCAAGAGCTCGTGGCACGCGTCGACTCGCGCGGCGACAACACGCCACGCAAGCTGCGAGTAGTTACCGGCCCAGGCCTGCCCGACGTTGGTGCGCTGCTGCACCTCGACGATGCAGAGGCCGGGGTTCTGACCTCGGTCGCCCCCGACGGCGACGACTTTGCAGCCCTTGCCTACGTGAAGCGATCCGCTCTCGACGCAACAACCCTCGACCTTGGTGGGGTGGCGGTCACCGTCGCTGCTGTTCCTGGCGACACGCCGACCGAGGCGCACTAGGACATGGCGCTCTACCTCGACAGCATCCTCGCTGCACACCGCGAAGCCGCCGCCAACGACACGCGCTCGTTTGAGTCGCTGCGCGACCAGGCCACCGCCTCCGATATGGCCCCGGCCCGAGGATTCGTACAGGCACTTCGGGCAGCGCCGGACCTCGGCGTGATCGCCGAGATCAAGCGCCGTTCGCCATCCAAGGGAGACCTGAACCTGGGCCTCGACCCGGCGGAACTCAGCAGCGCCTATGCAGCGGGCGGCGCGAGCTGTTGCTCGGTGCTCACCGACGAGCAGTACTTCGGCGGTTCCGTGGCCGACCTCGCCGCCGTGCGAGCTGCTGTTGACGTGCCGATCTTGCGCAAGGACTTCACGGTTTCTGCCCACGACGTTCTCGACGCCCGACTGATGGGCGCTGACTGCGTACTTCTCATCGTCGCAGCTCTCGATGATCGCGAACTCGCCGACTTCCATGCGTTGGCGCTCGAGGTCGGGCTCGATGCCCTTATCGAAGTTCACGACGACGCCGAAGCCGAACGTGCAATGGCCATTCAGGGAGCGACGCTGATCGGCGTGAACCAACGTGACCTCATGACCTTCGAGGTCGATACCGCACGTGCGGCGCGCGTTGCAGCATCGCTGCCTCGCGACATGGTGCGGGTTGCCGAATCGGGCATCGGTGGCCCCGATGACATTCCCGACCTGGTCGACGCAGGCTTCAACGCTGTTCTCGTCGGAGAATCGCTCGTCAAACACCATGGCCCAGCGAACGGGGTAGCAGCACTGATCGCGGCGGCGGTCCCGACAGATGGCCAGATACCGTAAGCACCATGTTCGTCAAGATCTGCGGCGTCACCACCGTCGATGATGCACTGCTCGCGGTTGCGCTCGGAGCCGATGCAATTGGCCTCAACTTCGTCTCGGGGTCGGTTCGCCAACTCTCGACCACGCAAGGCCGCGACATCGCCAGCCGTATCCCGTCTGAAGTCATGACCGTCGGGATCTTTCGCAACGAAACCAAAGAACGTGTCGTCGATATTGTTCACCTGGTCGGCTTGCGTGCCGCTCAGCTCCACGGCAGCGAAACTCCCGAAGACGTCGCGTGGATTGCCCAGCAGGTTCAAACGACGATCAAGGCGGTCGTTGCGGGTAGCGAGCAGGCCCAACGCGCCGACGAATTCCCGGTCCCGATCATTCTCGTCGATGCTCCACGCGCCGGCAGCGGTGAAGTGTTCGACTGGTCGCTCGCCGAATCACTTCCAGACGACAAGCATATTTTGCTCGCGGGTGGCCTGACGCCCGACAATGTTGCAGAAGCCATCGCCACGGTTCGTCCCTGGGGAGTCGATGTGGCATCTGGCGTCGAACGCGAGCCAGGCCGGAAGGATCCGTCGGCAATGAAGGCCTTCATTCAAAATGCAAAGAACGCGCAAAGCGCGCTCGACCAAGAGAACGAGATCGAATGACATCACCAGAACCAACCAACGACTCGCTGATGGGCGATCCCGGTGCGGACGGGCGGTTTGGCGAGTTTGGGGGCCGCTTCATCCCCGAGACACTCGTGCCTGCGTGCCAAGAGCTCGAAAAGGCCTTCCGGTCGGCATGGGGTGACTCGGAGTTCCGCAACGAGCTATCGACTCTGCTCGCCGACTATGCCGGTCGCCCGTCACCGATGACCGAGTGTCATCGGCTCGGCGAGGAACTTGGCTACCGAGTCCTGCTCAAGCGCGAAGACCTCAACCACACCGGCTCGCACAAGATCAACAACGTGCTTGGCCAGGCGCTTCTCGCCAAGCGGAT
This sequence comes from uncultured Acidimicrobiales bacterium, assembly GCA_964570495.1. Taxonomy (GTDB): domain Bacteria; phylum Actinomycetota; class Acidimicrobiia; order Acidimicrobiales; family SHLQ01; genus SHLQ01. The sequence continues at coordinate 4,813 of CAZMYN010000083.1, forward strand.
GGGCAAGACCCGTCTCATCGCCGAAACCGGAGCCGGTCAACACGGCGTCGCCACCGCTACCGCTGCGGCACTCTTGGGCATGGAGTGCCGCGTCTACATGGGTGAGGTCGATATCGAACGCCAGGAGCTCAACGTCTTTCGGATGAAGCTCCTCGGTTCGGAGGTCGTGCCTGCGCTCAGTGGGTCACGCACGCTGAAAGACGCCGTAAACGAGGCCATGCGTGACTGGGTCGCCAAGGTCGAGGACAGCTACTACTGCCTCGGTTCGGCAATGGGCCCGCACCCATATCCCTGGATGGTGCGCACGTTCCACGAGGTCATCGGCATCGAATCTCGTGAACAGTCCATGCGACTTCTCGACGGCGACCTTCCCGACGTCGTTACGGCGTGTGTCGGTGGCGGATCGAACGCGATTGGTATCTTCTCGGGCTTCGTCGACGACACCGACACCGAACTCGTGGGTGTCGAACCCGCGGGCGGCGCTGCTGTTGGACGCAAGGTTCCCGGTGTCGTGCACGGCTCGAAGTCCTATCTCATGCAAGACGAGGTTGGTCAGGTGCTCGAGGCCGAGTCGATCTCCGCTGGCCTCGACTATCCCGGAGTCGGACCCGAACACGCCCATCTCGCGGCGATCGGTCGAGCTCGTTACGAGTCGGTCACCGACGACGAAGTAGTCGAAGGGTTCCAGCTCCTGTCACGAACCGAAGGAATCATTCCGGCGCTCGAATGCTCCCACGCCCTTGCCTGGATGTCGCGTGAGCGCGAAGAGTTGGCGGGCAAAACCGTGCTCATGAACCTGAGTGGCCGCGGCGACAAGGACGTTCGCCAAATGATGGATGTACTCAACAAATGATGATTGGACCATTCGAAGCGGCCTTGCGAGCCCGTCGTGACGCAGGCGGCAAAATTCTCGTTCCCTACATCACCGGTGGACTCGGCGATGACTGGATCGACATCTTGAACGCGGTCGCACATGCCGGTGCCGACGGCATCGAGATAGGTATTCCGTTCTCGGATCCGGTCATGGACGGGCCGACGATCCAGGAAGCGAACGACCGCTCGCTCACCGGTGGCGCCACGCCCCAGTCCATCCTCGCCGCCATCCGAGACTCCGATCTCGAGGTGCCGCTCGCGGTGATGACCTACTACAACATCGCGTTTCGAGCAGGCGATCATCGTTTTGCCACCGACCTCGCTGAGGCTGGCGTTGCCGCGTGCATCCTGCCCGATCTCCCGCTTGAGGAAACCGGGTCCTGGACCGAAGCAGCCGACGCAGCGGGAGTTGAGACGATCCTGCTTGCCGCTCCCACGGCGCCCGACGAACGCTTGCCACGCATTTGCGAGCGCTCTCGCGGGTTCGTCTACGGCGTCGGCCTGCTCGGAACTACGGGCGTTCGCGAAGCTCTTGCCGAATCGGCCATGGATATTGCCGGTCGTTTGAAGGCCGTTACCGATAAACCCGTGCTCGTTGGAGTGGGGGTTGGGACGCCAGCCCAAGCAGTGCAGGTCAGTGAGATTTCTGACGGTGTTGTTGTTGGGTCGGCGATCGTGAATCGAATGCTTGCCGGTGCTGGCCCCGATGGAGTGGGCGAGTTGGTTGCCGAGTTCCGCGAGGCTCTCGACAGCGCTTATTCGTCCTGATCGAAGATCTCGGTCGGGGTTTGAACAATCGCTCGTAGTTGATCGAGGCCAGTGCACACGACTAGGCCGTTCTCGACGACCGTTCGTGCTTCGAGCTCGGGAGCAATGCACTCCGACGGTGCTGACGTGGCGGTCAACAACAGATCGCGCGACAAGATGTCTCGGACATCGGGCGCGCCGGTTTCGATCTGGCTATCGATGTCGTCGACGATGCGCAACGTCCAGCCAGCTTGTGAGGCAAGTGTGATTGCGCCGTCGTTGCCGACTGCGAGTGAGTCGAATTCGGTATTGGGAACCGAGGTCTCAAAGCCTTGCTCGCTCGCTTCGATCTCGAGAGTTCCTTCGGCGTCGCCAGCTGCGAGTGCGGTCGTTACGTCGCTCACGATGTCGGCCACGACGCCGGGTGTGAGGACGGTCGGGCTAAAGAAGGCGGCTTCGTTCGCGTCGTGGGGTACCCACATCGTTGCGAGGTCTGCGGTCTCGGTGAAGATCGAGCGGTCCGCGAGCAAGCGCAACGTCTGGGTATTGTTCAGCGCGTCGGGCGATGCCAAGAGCTCATCGATGTCGCGCCCCGTGGTCCCAACGCCGAAGGCTTGAGCTGCAAGCACGCCGGCCTCGACATGAGCGTAGGTAACCCACTGTTCATCGCCCTCGCCACGTGTGGTGAACAACGAGCCAGCGCTACTGCTGGTAACCGCCCACGATGTTCCGTCGATGTGGAGCGTTTCTTGACCGTTGCCAGCAAACTCGAAGGTGGTCGGTCGGTCGCCAGCGGCGTCGAGGCGGTCGATGACGTTGTCGATAGTCCATTGGGTAAAGGCCAGCGGACTGGGAGGCAAGTCTTCGGCGTCGACATCAGCTGCTGTCTCGACTTCGGTATCCTCAGCGGCCGGCACGACCGTCGGGGTGGGTGCTTCGCCAGCGAAGATGAGCTCGCTGGCTTGTTCAGCTGGGGGCGATTCTGAGGTGCACGCGGTCACGAAGAGCGCGAGCGCAACAAGGATCTTGCCAACGGGGAAGAGGCGCTTTGAATCAACGGAGCGCCGCGTGTGGGCTTGCGACATATTCGTTAGGTCGGCAGCCCGCCTTGTGAGCTGAGGTCTAGGTCAAAAGAACTAGTGAACAGTTCGAAAAGCGAACCATGCGAGGTTCAACATTGCAATGCCGAGAATGAACTGGCGGATGTCGCGCGACTTGGCGCGAGTGGCGACAAAGACGCCAACCCAGAACACGCCCATCACGATCCATTGGATGAACACGACCCGGTCGGTGCGTGGCAGTGCGAGGTCCAAGAGAAAGTCTTTCACGATTCTCCCTTACCCCTTCGGTTGGCGACAATTCTGCAATTCTATATCGCCCGAACCAGCTCAGGTTTGAGAGGTCTCGCTCGCGGTGTTGTGGTGGCGGATCACCTCATCGACGATGAAACGCAGGAATTTCTCGCTGAACGTTGGATCAAGACCGGCCTCGTCGGCGAGCGAGCGCAGTCGTGCGATCTGCACCGACTCACGGTCAGGGTCGGCAGGAGCAAAACCCGCGGTTGCCTTGTGTTCGCCGACCCGCTTGGTGATCTTGAATCGTTCAGCGAGCATATGAATCAGCGCCGCATCGATGTTGTCGATGCTGGCTCGACATTCACGGAGCACTTCGTCGTCGTCCACGGCAGAGCATCGTAGCCCGCGCTGCGTTCCTCTAAGACGCCCGCCGCTCGAATAAGGTTGGCTGCAATGAACTCTGAGGAAGCGTCCACGAAAGCCAAGATCGTCACGGTGTCCGATGGGGTGATCCACGGAACCCGCGAAGACCGATCGGGGGAGACGCTCCAAGCCCATCTGACCGAGCTCGGCTTCGACGTTGTCGAACGGGCGGTGACCGAGGACGGGACCGAGCCGGTTCGAAGCACCCTCGAGCGTCTTGCAGCTGGTTTCAACGGCGTGATCGTTACGACCGGAGGCACCGGGTTTGGCCCGCGGGACCTGACTCCAGAAGGAACGAAAGCCGCAATCGACCGCGAAGCTCCAGGGCTTGCCGAGGCAATGCGCCTGGTGAACCCGCTGGGTCGGTTGAGTCGCGGTATCTGCGGCACGATTGGCGAGGCGCTGGTCGTCAACACTCCCGGCTCAACCAAGGGATGCGTCGAAACCTTTGACGCTGTCGCCGATGTTGTGCCACACGCCGTGCGCCTGATGGTCAACAATGCCGACCCGCACCCGCACGCAGAGAAGCCCTCCGACCCTGCCCATGGCTGACACACGCCCCGATGAGGTGACCGACAGCGACGCGTTCCGTTCATCGATGATGCGTCGCGCGATCGCCAACGCGTCGACGGCTCGCCTTCGTTCGATCCCGAACCCCTGGGTGGGCGCGGTCGTTATCGATCGCTATGGCGCGGTTTACGACGGCGCGACCGAGTCGCCTGGCGATCGACATGCCGAGCGGGTGGCTCTCGACGCTGCCGGGTCTGACGCCGAGGGTGCAACGATGTTCACCACCCTCGAACCGTGCAATCACACCGGCCGGACCAGCCCGTGTACCGAGGCAATCATCGATGCGGGCGTGGCGCGGGTGGTCATCGGTGTGCTCGACCCGGATCCACAGGTATCGGGCAGTGGTATCGAACGGCTGCTCGAAGCGGGCGTCGACGTCACCCTCGGAGTGCAGGCCGATGCCGTGGCCACACAGCTGGCCCCCTACATCACGCATCGTTCGACTGGTCGACCGCTCGTGATCCTCAAGCTCGCCATGACCCTCGACGGGTTCATTGCTGCTCCCGACGGAACCAGTCAATGGATCACCGGCCCCGAGGCGCGCCGGGACGTCCACCGTTTGCGTGCCGAGTCGGACGTCATTGTTGTGGGATCGCAAACCGTTCGTGCCGACGATCCGTCGCTCACGGTTCGCGACTTCACCCCCGCACAGATCGATGACTCACTTCCTCCGCTCGACCCGTGGCGCATCGTGCTCGGCTCGAACGCCGCGGCCCTTGAGGGTGGGGCGAAGACCGCGCCGTTCGAGGCTTGGGATGCGGGCTTGCCCGAGTTGCTCGACGAGCTCGGTAGCCGTGGGCACCTTCAGGTGCTGGTCGAGGGCGGGGGAGCGGTAGCTGGTTCGTTCCACGGCGCTGGCCTGGTCGATGAGTACTGGATGTATTTGGCGCCAGCGATCATGGGCGGCAGTGAAGGCCGCTCGCCGTTCGCCGGCGACGGAGCGCCGACAATGCAAGACGTACAGCGGGGTACGTTCCTCGATGTCGTACAACTCGGCGACGACATCCGGATTCGCTACCGGGCAGGCTGATGCCCAGGCGACGGCCCGTGCTGTTACTGATCTGGCTCGACCATTTCGACTATTTCGGGCATTGGCCATTTGCCGCGGTTGGTGTCGTTGCCGCGCCATCCGTTGTCGGCTTCGGATAGGGGTCGTGCGTTGACGAGGCTGGTGGGTCCGCCGTGTGAGTCGGGTTCGATGTGGTCGGTTTGGAGCCAGTGAAATGGCGCATCGCAGATGAGGTTGGCCGATTTGCCGTTTGTTGCGATGAGGGTGATGTCGGTGATCCATTGGGGAAAACTTCGACTGTCGTATGACGCGTCGAGTGCCCGACTCTTGGCGTCGTAGACAATTCTTCGAAACACCGCCTTGGTAGATGCGGCGATTGCGTAGAGGGGGTGTATTGGCGTGCCATCGATGAGTTGGCACTTACGGCCGCTCAGATCGCCCGATGGGATTACGTCGGGCTTGGGGAGCGGGTTGTTGGTCGGGTCGTCGAGCCAGTCGAGCGTTTCGTCGTAGGTTCTCTGATCGATCGTGATGTTGATGAGTGGCTTTGTTGCCTTGCGGTGCGGGTTTTCAGTTCCGGCGGTGATCAAGCGGACCATGGCGAGCATGTTCCGGAAACGAACGGTTGAGCTGATATCGGCCTTTTTGTGTTCACTGCGGACGTTGTTGGCTTCGCGGTTGATGGCGTTTCGCAGGAGCGCTCCAGAGAGCGGGTCGAGTACGCCTTTGATCTGAACTTTGCCTCCGGGCAACGCCTTGAGCGAGATACCGCAGTCTTTGGTCTGTTCTTTGGGCTCGGCCCCGTCGGGGTCAGCGCCGAGTAGCCAGCGTTCCATGACCTGGTCGAGGTCGCGAAATGCAATGCCGGCGAACCAGCTAATGAAGTTGGCTTGGTCGGCGACCATTTGATGGTGGACGCGTGGGTTGTCCTTGAGTCGGAGCAGTTCGAGGTGGGCTGTGGTGAGGGTGCCGTCTTGGTAGGCCGCAGCGAAGGTGGGGAAGTCGGTGAGCCAATTGGCGCGGCGCTGATCGGCGCGGACCGACGCCGGGTCGATGTTGGTCTTTTGGGCGAGATGATTGGCGACGTTTCGTTGGTCGTTGAGTGCCCCGACATCGACTACGTGGCCTGTACGCACGGTTTCGACGCGCAGGGCGTCGAGTCGTGTGGAGATGTCGAAGATCTTGGCGAGTCGTTCGGAGACTTGTTCGCGAGAAAGGCAGGACACGGGCGTAGCCAAGCAGTTGTCGAGGTCAGCTGAGAGCTGATCGATGTCCTGGTTCGGGTTGAGTACTCCGCCGAGAGTCATAGGGTTACTATATAGAACGTATGTTCTACAGTCAAGAAGAAATGTGAAGAACTTGGCGGGGCACCAGATACGTTCGAGGCATGGGACACATCGACCTCAGTCACGTGATCACCGACGGCCTCGTCACTTACCCGGGGCTTCCGGCACCGGTAATCTCGGACCATCTCACGCGTGAGGCTGCCGAGGAGATCTATGGCCCCGGCGTCACGTTCCAGATCGGCATGGTGAACCTCTGCACGAACACCGGCACCTACCTCGACGTGCCCTTTCATCGATACGCCGATGGTCACGACCTCACCGAGCTCGACCTTGCCCGGGTTGCAGGCGTCGACGCAGTTCTCATCAATGCCGTGGGGGAGCGGGCAATCGAGCTCGACGCCGATCGGCTCGGCGATGTTTCGGGCAAGGCCGTGCTCATTCGCACCGACCACTCCCAACACTTCGCCACCGAGGCGTACACCGTCGAGCACCCGTACCTCACCGAAGCGTCAGCCGAGCTGCTCGTCGAGCTCAACCCTGCCTGCGTCGGCATCGACTCGCTCAACATCGACTCGACCGATGACTGGCGCCGCCCGGTCCACTCGCTGTTGCTCCGCGCCGACATCCCGATCATCGAGCACCTCACCAACCTGGTGGCAGTACCCGCCCAAGGGGCCACCTTCACCGCGGTTCCACCCAAGATCGAAGGTGCTGGCACCTTCACCGTCCGCGCCTTCGCGACGGTCGCGTGATTAGGCCTAGCTGAGCTCTGCAGCCGCCATCGACGGCGTGGCCGAACGAGCTCAAGTCCTCATCCCGTAGCCCGAGCATTTCCCTCGCACGTAGCAATGACACTTTTGACAGGCTTAGTAGTTTGAAAGTTCGCTAGACGTGGGGTCTTTATAGGCTTTGATCTATGCAACTTGCTAGGCGTCACTTCCTCGGAAACTACCGCTTAACACGCAAGCTTGGCCTCAAAGGCACCGGGAAACTCGTGACCGACGTGTGGCCCGTATGGGACTCGATAGCTGCGGGCGCGATGTACTACCGCGGTGAATCTCGATTCGCGTCAACAGTTCTCGCTGATCAACTCGGGCTGAACTCGCGAGTAGTCCCTCTTCCACCGCCAACACAGTTGATGGCCGAGACCGAAGGGCTGTTTCCAGACAAGGGCCTTGCCCGCCGTTGCCGGGTTGGCCCGTGGGAGTGCGTGTGGCTTGGCGAAGTTCCCAACCCGGTCCGAATTATGGCGCTCCGCGATGTCGAGGTTGGGGTCTTCCCAACGAGCACACTCGACCTGCTGCAGGTCGGGTGCGCAGCTGGAAATGCGAGCTTCAACTCCCATACCAAGTGGCTTGCGATCGAAGATCACGGCGGCCCGATCGAGGTGGCATTCGAGCTTTCGGAAATGCTCGGCTACGAGCCTGCAGATCACAGCTGGATTCCCGAGAGCTGGCTTTCACAGCCGGTCGAGCCAGGGTTCAACCTCGGCTATGAAACAGCCATTGCCGCCGATGGGCTCCCAGTCACCCTGCGGTACTTCACCGCGCGAGTCAACGAGTGCTCCGTGTACCTTCCTCGGCTGTGGTTTGGCGACCGGGTCGATGCAGGCGCGCTGAAGGTCGAACTTCCAGCCGCCACCGAATGACCTAAAGCCGACCGGCCTCGCCGAACGCAACATTTGTCCCCCGTTTGGAACCTATTTGGTATCAAACGGGGGACAGAAATTATGTGGTGGCGGCTGCGTCATCGGTGCTGGCACCTTCACCGTCCGCGCCTTCGTGACGGTCGCGTGATTGGGCCTAACTGAGCTCTGCGGCCGCCATCGACGGCGTGGCCGAACGAGCTCAAGTCCTCATCCCGTAGCCCGAGC
>CAZMYN010000084.1:0-12757 GCA_964570495.1 uncultured Acidimicrobiales bacterium
TGCGGTCGACTCCGAGATCAGCGACATCGTTCGCGAGTTTGGTGCTGGCTGGGTTCTCGACCCCGACGACATCGACGCGTGGGCTCGGGCTGCCACCGAACTCTCCGACCATCACCAACTCGACATGCACACCGCCGGAGCGGTGAATGCGTCGCGGGAGCGCTTTGCGCCGGGCGCCGCGTTGAGTCAGGCCAGCGCCGAGCTTTCCGCTTCGTTGCGAGACGCCTGATGCTTCCACCGCGCGTTGACGTCCTCGTTCCGTTCTGGGGGTTGGCCGGTGGCGTCATCAAGGTCCTCGATTACGCCGACCACGCAACGCAGCTCGGCATTGACGTCTTCTTGTGGGCGCCGCCTATTCCCGACTCGTCGGATCTGGTTATGACCCTGCCGGTGGTCGAACGTCTCCTCAACAGCAATCGGGTCACCATTCGACCGATCGAGGAACTCGCTCTCACACCCGAGTCGATGGTCTTGTTTACCGAAGTCGGCCACCACACGCTCATTGAACGTGCAACTCGCGAACCTCTCGGCGCAAACCTGATTCACCTCGTCCAGGGCACCCGGCACGCGAACCCGCTGTGGAACGACGGGCTGAACTACCGCCTCCTTCACCGACCAATGACCCGCATTGCCGTTACCGACGTGGTCGCCGAGGCGCTCGCACCGATCGTCAACACCGAACATCGCACGGTCACGATCCGCGAGGGCCACGATTGGCCGTACTTCACGGGCCGTCCAGCTCCGCGCGACGTGGCGGTCACGCGCCCAATTCGACTGCTCTACACGACGTGGAAGTCAGATCTCGGAGAACGGATAGCTGAGCGGATCGCCAACTCGAACGCTGACCAAGCAATTGCCTGTATCGGCGTCACGACCGAGCTTGGCTGGCCAACGCTTCGAAACCGCTACCACGGAGCCGACGTTTTTGTCTGCACGCCGGGACCCGAGGAGGGCTTCTACCTGCCTGGGCTCGAAGCCATGGCGGCCGGGGTCGCCGTCGTGACCGCCCTCGTCGGCGGCAACGCAGACTATGTCCGGGCTGACCAGAACGCCCTCGTTGTCCCCTACGACGACGTTGACGCGCACGTCGACGCGATCGAACGGCTCGCCAACGACCCTGCGCTCATTGCTCGGCTCGTCGATGCTGGTTCTCAGACCGTCCTCGACCACACCCTTGGCAATGAGCGAGAGGCGTTCGCTGATCTGCTCGGCGCGCTCGGCGCGTCAAGCTAACCGAGGGAGCTAGGCGGGGAAGCTAACCGAAGGCACGACCATCTGGAGCTACGATTCGGCTATGGATCCGAGCATCGACCTCGCCGCAAAAACGCTCGGCTTAACACCGGTCAGCCCAATCACCGAGGATGAGAAAGCCGAACTCGACTTCTTGCGACACGAGGCTGCACACCTGCAACGACGCCTCGCCGAGCTCGAAGCAGCTCTCGATGAGGCAACGATCGAACGCGACACGATCCGCCACGAGCGGAATCTGATGGCCCAAGACTTCGCGTGGACACTCGATCGACTTGCCCAGTCGCCGTTGGGGCCTGCGCTTCGCCGCATGGACGGCTTTCAGCGGATGACCCAAACCTGGGGGGACTCGGCAACGTGAGTCCGGACCCAGTGAATGAAGACCCAGTGAACGCAGTTCGATATCGGGGACGACTCAAAGCCGACGCCACGCGCCCCGGCTATCGGGCGTCGGTGCACGGCCCGACGCTGCTGGAGGCCACCCGCGCTGGCGACGTTGTCTACATCGACGATCCGATTTCGTTTCCGTGGGAGCTCGGGAATCCCGCGCCCGACGCACCACTGATCGTCGATGTGTCCTCGTGCTCCGCGGACCAACTGGCGGCGCTTGGACCGGTGCTTGACTCGCTCACCGAGTACGACAGCGTCGTCACAGCAACGAGCGCGCCCAGCGAACTCGCCCCGAGTAGCGCTGACCTTCGAGCTCGCGCGGGAGCCAAGCATCTCGATCGCGTCGAGGGGGAAATTATCGAGCGCCTCGAAAACGAGCACAACGTTCTCGTCGTCGACGGTGCAGCTCTCTCCGGAAGTGAGCAGGGGCTCGCGGCCCACTGGAGCGAGCCACGTGAACCTCGCCCACCCGCGGTCCTCGTTCGACTCGCCCGATCGACCATCACCGCTCAGCGAGCGGGGTTTGCGAACCTGGCAACACGGTTGGTCTCCCAGGTCGACGGCACCGAGGTCATCGATGTGTGGGGAGTTCGCCGCGACGCTGGAGATCCGGTCGAACGAGGCCTCGTTCTCATTGGCCGAGGCTGATGACCCCGGTCCTGATCACTGGTTTCCATCGCAGCGGAACGTCGGCTGTTGCCCGAATACTCCACTCTGCAAGCTTGGACTTTGGCGACAACCTTCTCGGTGCGGACCCCAGCAACCCTCACGGCCACTTTGAAGACCTCGACGTCATCGATGCCCACGATGCAGCATTGGCCCGCTGTGGCCTGACTTGGAAGTCGCCGACTACCTGCCCGTCGCCGCGACCTGAGCTTGGCGAGTTCATTGCCACGTTCGCCGCCAACCGCTCGCGAACCGGCCAGCCGTGGGCGATAAAGGACCCGCGCCTGTGCCTTTTTGCTTCCGACTGGTTGGAGCATCTCCCCGACGCAAAGGTGATCGTCGTCCTACGTCGACCCGGCCCAGCGATCGACTCGCTTCATCGGCGCCACGTCCGGCGCTACGTTGACACACGACAAATCGACCCCACCGACCTGGCGTTTTGGCAACAACCCGACCTCGCCCTAGCGCTGTGGACGCACTACTACGACCAGGTGCTAGCGCTCACTCGCTCAGGATTGTTCTCCAAGTCGAACATGATCGTTGCCGACTTCGACAACCGCGAGTCGCTGAACGATTTGCCAGCGTTGTGCAACGCACGCTGGGGGCTTGGACTCTCCGCGACCGCTACCGACGCGGTCGACCCGGCGCTGGGAGTCGACATCGACTCGGTACAGAGCATTGAGGTCAGGGATCGAGAGCTCATCACCCGTGCTGGCCACGTGTGGACCGCGTTGAGCTCGCGCTGAGATCTCCCTGAAACGCTCAATAGAACAATTCTGTTAGCCGATAGGACGATATGGATGAAGCGGAATCCGAACGGCGAGACGCCAGCTCGCGCAAGATCGTGCTGATCGATCTTGAGAACATGCTGTTCGGAGACCATGAGGACCCGCATCGAACCGATCGCTCCGCAGAGATCCTCGAACTCGCTCAGGCGCGTCGACCCGGCGACATGTTGATCGTTGGATGCAATCCCAAACTCGCGTTTCTTGCACACGAGCACTTTCCCGGAGCCCAGATTGTCACCGGCAAGGGCAAAGACGGCGCAGACCAGGCGCTCGCTCGGGCGATCGATGCAAGCCACGCGGCGGGTCGCTACAGCGAATTGTGCATCGTGTCGGGCGATCACGCGTTCACCGACGTTGCCCACTCTGCTCGCAAGGCAGGCCTTTCGATCCGTGTCGTTGCTCCCCACGCAGGGTTGAGCACGGCCCTACGGGTGTATGCCGACACCGCCGTTGTTCTGCCCAAACCAGCGATCGATGACATTGGCGATCTCGCGGCCTAATTCCTCCCAAAGACGCCCCGCTACCCATGTGCACTGTTCGGGTCGCGAACTACTACAAATTTCGCAGAATGTGCCGATAGGCCTATATGGACCGCCGGTTCTTTCATCGTGTTGACGTCGCAGCGAACGGCGAGTTGCTCTGGGCAACGAAGTCGCGCGTTGGCCGCGTGAAGAATCATCGCGACTATGTGCGGACGATCAACGTGTCGATAGACGGCGCCAAGCTGGTTCTTCCCGGTCGTCACTCGTTCCCCAACGGAGCGAAAGCTCGTCTCAAACTTGGCATCGAGTACTGCGAGGTCGAGATTCTTCAGTCGGACAACTCGGTCATGCCCGGCGAAACAATGCTGCGGGTGAGCTTTCTTGCGCCCAATGCCCGATTCGTCAGCGTCCTAGAAAAGTGGATTCCGACCTCCAACCAGCGAGAACCATTTAGTTCTTCGTGGACCTAGCGGAACGGTTCATCTTCTCTTCAGCAGCGATCTGTTTCTTCGTGGCCGCCCACGAGCAGATTGGACAGTCCAACATGTCGTGGTAGCGGGCCGGACAGTGCTCGCGCCCAAAGAAGATGATTTGGAGATGTCGGTCATTCCAGGTCTCCTCATCAAAGACGGCCTTCAGATCGGCCTCGGTCTTCTTGACCGACGTGCCATTCGAGAGGCCCCAGCGATGCGCGAGTCGATGAATGTGTGTGTCGACAGGGAAGGCGGGGACGCCGAAGGATCCCGCCATCACGACACTTGCGGTCTTGTGTCCAACGCCAGCCAAAGATTCGAGAAAGTCCCAATCCGGCGTGATCTCTCCACCCGCATCGAGTATCTGATGAGCCATCGTCGACAGGTTCCGTGCTTTGGTCGGGGCGAGGCCAATTTCTTTGATGATGTCGAGAATCTCGTCGGGATGAAGCGCTGCCATCTTCTCGGGCGTGTTGGCCCGTGCGAAGAGAACAGGAGTGACCTCATTGACCTTCTTGTCGGTGGTCTGGGCGGACAAGGCAACCGCAACGGTCAGCGTGTACGGGTCGGTGTGGTCGAGCGGCACCGGAGGATCCGGATAGAGGTCCTCAAGAATTTCACTGATCCGGGCTGCTTTTTCGGCACGCTTCACAGCGCTGAATCGTATCGGACTCCAGTCATAGGCCAATCGGCCCTTGGCGATATGGGCCATGCATCCGATTGGCCACGTAGCGAGAAAAGGATTGGACAATGCGAGCCGAATTGATCATCGATATCCACGATCTCGGCAACGAGGTCGGCAAAGCCTTGGGGCGCGACGCCACCGTCTTCCCGTCGTTGGGAACCGTTGCTGAACTATGGCGCAACCTCGGCCTCGAGGTTTCGGCCATGCACATCGTTGCCCCGGCCGGAAACAGCTCTTCAGAAACGAACGCTGACTTCTTAGACCTGCACACGAACGCATGGTGGAAGACCGAGCAAGCCTTCATGGGCGATCAGGACTTCGACGTCTCGATGGCTCTGTATCCCCGTGGCCAAGAAGGTCCAATCGCCGTCGATGAACTCGTAACCACCTTGGCACTGAGCCGCTCGGACGCTCTTGCAGCAGCCGAGGAGTCCGCCGTCGTCATCGTGATGTCGAACTCGGCCGATGTCGCTCCGGCAGTTACCTTCGCTCGCGGTGTCCCCGTACAAATTGCAGGAACCGTCATCCACGACTCAGGACTTGCTCACACCCGGCTCGAACTCTCGTGGATGGGAATGCTCAAAGACCGTTTCGCGGCGATCAACCTCACAGATATCGAGATTCGAAATGGTCGGCCATGGCAGGGCGACATTGCGGTCAGCACTCCACTCTCGGGAACCGAAGGGCGAGACCTGACTACCGCCATTCGTCCATCGTTTGCCGAGTCCGTCGCGGTCTTTGACCCTGACTACTTCGAGGTGGGCAAGGGCGTCGAGACGACGTCGCCGCGCGACGCTGGTCTTGCTGCGGTGGTTCACACTCTCGGGCTTGGCGCGCTGCTTCACGTCGAAGACGTGTCGGTCGATGCACAAAATCCCGTGGCCATTGCCGCGGCCACCTACCGCTTTGCTGCCGATAGTCCGGATTCTCCGCTGGTCATTGCCTCAGCTCGACCGTCGATGATCGCTCTCACTTCGGATCCCGACACCTTCGCGATTCCAAACCCGGAGCGCATTCTGCGGCTGTGCTTGCCAGACCGCGACGCCAGCTTCGACGAGGCCGCGTATGCGAAACGAACCGCAATCACTCGAATCGTCATCGAACAGACCCTCAACGAACCGCTGTTCCTCGATGACGAACCCGCCCTCGACCTCGATGTCGAAAACCCTTCACCAACGCTGACCCTGCACACGAACCCGAACACGATTCGTGAAATGTCGACCGAGTGGCGTCAAAAGAACAAGCGGCGCTTTCTGCTTCTGGGCGCCACGGGTGCCGAAGCAACTCCAGCCGAGGCCCGCGATGGCGTCTTTTTGCCAATCTCGCTTGGCGGCTGCACCGACTTCACGGTTCGTCGCCCTGCGCTACGCCCCGGATGCATCGTCGAGGGAGTTCTCCACAGCGACGGCGGACGATGGGTAATCGTGTCTGATCCAATCGAGCGACGCCGACGCCGTCGGGTAAAGAACCCTGTACAGACCCCTCTCCACGCAGTGGATTCTGACGTAGTCGCTGCTGCATAGAGCCTCCAATCGCGCCTCTCGACTAGAAAGAAGCTACGCAGAGTAAGCAACGAGAGGAGGGCACGTGGTTGCGTCGATTGCTGTCGGACGACACTTCGGGCCGTACCTCATCTGCGACCAGCTTGGTAAAGGTGCTTCGGCCACCGTCTACCTCGGTGAACGCTCCGACGGTGAACGCGTTGCGGTCAAAGTGCTGTCGACGTTCGCTATGGGCAACGCCGACTTTCGCCGTGCCGTGCCTCGCGAGTTCAACGCTCTCAACCGGATCGATCACCGGGGCGTGATCTCGGTGAACAAGACGAGCACGATCGCCGACGTCTTGTTCATAGAGATGGAGTGGGTCGACGGCCCGACCATCGACGACACCATGGTCATCGGGAAAGCGTTCGATCTCGAGGTCGCGGCGACGCTTGGCGCGAGCATCGCCGATGCGCTCGAAGCTTGTCACGAAGCCGAGGTGGTTCATCGAGATGTGAAACCGTCGAACATCCTCCAGCGAAGCGACGGTTCACCCGTGCTCTTTGACTTTGGTCTCGCGCTCGACTCGACCCAACCAGACGCCGAGCCCGGCCGACTGTACGCAACGCCTATGACGGCTTCCCCTGAACAAGTCCTTGCTCGGGGGCCCGTCGATGGGCGCGCCGACGTCTACGCGCTGGGCGTCACGCTATTTCGCCTCATGACCGGCAAGTTGCCGTTCTACGGCGAACGGATGGACCTGTTGCGAATGCATGTGGAGATGGCCCCGCCGGTGCCCAGCTCCATTGCAAAGGGCCTCTCTCGGGAAATCGACGACCTGTTGTTGACCGCCCTCGACAAGTCGCCGGATAACCGTTTTCAATCGGCAGCTGAATTCGCCGAGGCAATTCGATCGCTGAGCAGCGAGGCTCTCATCTCACCGAAGCGAGGCCGGTTTCGCTCGAAGCGCTAGCCGGTGCTGGTAGCAGCGAATCGGGCGGAGCACCCCAGGACCGTCGAAGCACGTCACGAATGGCTTGACCGCGCGCGGTCGCGTCGAAGTACAGGCCACGCCGTGACGGTCGTAGGAGTCCAATGCCGTAGTGGGCGAGCGTGAGGGTGAAGCGAAGTGCTGCCTTGGCCGGCCCGAAATGTTTGGCGATCAGCAAGATCGTGTTGCGCTCCTGGAGATAGTCGATGACCGGTGTTGGGGTGTTGACGTGCGGATTCAGCACCCTCGCTCCCCGCACGAGTCCAACGTCGAACCCCGCAGCTTTGGCTCGTAGCCCAAGGTCTGCTTCCTCGCAGTACGAAAAGAAGCGTTCATCGAACATCCCGACGTTGCCGAGCAACGTTCGGCTCACGGCAAACAGTGTGCCGTGCGGGTAATCGACGAGTTCGACGCTGTTGGTCGAGGTCGCGGGTCGAGTTATCGGCCCGAAGACGTGATCCACGAACGGCGCTGCTCCATCGCCGACGTCCGCGCTCAGAAGCCCAAAATTGCAGTGCTGGTCGACCGAACCATCGGCCACGTCGCGAAGACGGTCGATTGTTTCCTCGTCAACAACAGCGTCGTGCGGGGCCACCACTGCCCACTCGGTCCCGGAGGGATCCGCCAGCCACTCGCGCCAACCACGATTGACGCCCGGCCCGTAGCCGCTGTTGTACCCCACCTCGTGGAGTTCGATCTTGGCGTCACCAGTAAATGCACGACGCAGGCTCACGGTCGCTGCTTCTCCAGAGCCATTGTCGACGACGATGATCCGCCTAACCGCCGCGAAGCTGGCGAACTGGCGCGCTGTTCGCACACAGCTCGCGGGCTGGTTCCAGTGGACGATGACGGCGGTCAGCTGGCGTTGCATTCGCCCCGAGCGTAACTAATGAATGGGACGCAGGCCGGTGACAACGACTGAGGTGTCGAGGAATTTCATTTGCTCGAAGAGGGCAGTGACAAGATCGCTGCTGTAGTCGTGGTTCCCTGCGCCCACCGCTGCTTGGAGATCTTCCTTGGCTGAAAGCGATTGCAGGCCGGTGCCGTTCGGTGCCACGGCAACGACGTCCATCTCGACCGCGCCTCCCTGGCCAATCGCCCCGGCCAGTCCGGTCAGTTGCGGCACAAACACCTGGACCGTGCCGGTTCCATCGGAGAAGACCCCAACGCATCCGCGAAGCGGACCGCCACCGACGCTCGTCTCATAGGTGCCGACGAGCGTGGCTGATACCGACTCGTCGTTTGTTCGTTGTGCGCCGAGACTCTCGACGGTGTGGGTTGCACCGCGTAGTTCGTAGTGGTCAGCGGCGATTCCCTCAGCCTCTTGCCAGTGAGCCGGGTAGTCGATCCGGGCGATTGCCTCAAAGCGACGCTGGGCATCGTCACCGAGCAACGAATCGAGGGAGCGCTTCACGACCGCCTCGAAGTGCATCCGGTGCAGTCCCCCGTTGCGGTCGTCGATCAGATCGCGCTCCAGCGCTTCGCTGACCAGGTCGAGCAGGCCCGAAATCCCGAACCCCCACAAGGAGAGGTCGAAGTCATCGTGGTAGCTGTGAAAGATCCGTCCGCCAGGATGCGTTGAGGTTGCCAGCTCGATCCAGATTCGTGACCTGGACCAGTCTGCAATCGGCATGAGCACCGCAGGAGCAGGCGGATGTTCAAGGGCATGTCTGTCACTGATGTGTGCGAGCGGGATGAAGCCCTCAAAGATCGGCCATTGGATGCTCGAGGGATCCCACGAGTTCCAAAAGGACCGCAGTTCGTCAGGGAGCTTGAGCGGCGCGACCTCCTCGGCAATGACATCCACGAGTCGGCGCGCTCGTGCACGTCGGTGCCACGCCGATACACGGACCCCATATGGGGCACCGGCTCGATTTAGTCGTTCAACGGCTTCATCAACAAGGATCATCTCTCCGGAGGATTCGGCAAAGCCATCGAAGGCCTTTACTCCCGATTGACCCCACAAGTGGTTCTCAAGTCAAAATTCGCACGAATTCAGGGGTATAGAGCAGATTTTTGAGTTACCCAAGCCGAAGCCGGGCCCGGTACGCCGACCATGCCCACTTCGATGCAGGGATTATGACGACCGTTGGCATAAAGGCAACGACGCAGAGCCCGAACCAGACAATGTGTGGCTGAGCATCTGGGCTTAGTTCCGGGTCGCCGAATCGGACCCATGTCAACAAGAAGTACGCCGTCGCTAGCGCGATGGCGGTGCCTGCACGGGTCGACCAGTCCACGTCGTGGGCTAGCCGAGAGACGCCGAAGGTAGCCGCTACGACAAGAATTGCGCCGATGGCACTGCCGTTTGACGAGATGGTCGTTGCATCGCCGTTGAAGTACAGCGCAATGTAATACGCCACAACACCCGCAACCGGAATAGCCAGCGCGGCCACGATCAAACGGGTGATAGCCAAGAGCGCCGCGTCGGAGTCGGTGGCGTCGGGTTTGGTCGAGGCGGGTTGAGTGTCGGCCATGTCCCAAGACTGCCAACGCGCACCACCGTGCCGCTAGAGCCCGATGGCCCAACCAGCAATGAACCCCTGTCCCAGGTGATACAGAACGTGAGTGGCGAGGCGGCCGTTCGGTAGCGGCGCAATAAATCGGTTCCAGCCAAGGAGCGCGTCGGACAACGCAAAGACCGTCACTCCTATGGCTGCGAGCGCTGAACCCGTCGCCCAGCCGGTGATGATCATGATCGCGAGCACGCCAATGTACGCGGCGACCGCGCCTCCCAGTCGGGGGTTTAGCGAGCGCGCCGCGTCGATAACGCGTATCCCGACCGCACCGGCGAGGGCCACGCTCACTATCACTCCAACAAGTCGGAGTCCTTGATCGAATCCGTTCGCCGCCCCGATCGAAAACGCAATCGCATAGAAGACGTGTGCGGCAAAGAATGCGCCAAGCCCTCCCAGGAATCGATCGGTGACTTCGAGCAAGAGCACGTCGCCAACGAGCGAAAGCAGAAGTCCAACGACGACGAGCCAGCGCAGTGGCGCCTCGCCAGCGAACACAACAGCGGCGCAAAGAGCGACCATCACCGCAGGCTTTGCCACGTTTTCGATGACGGAGTCTCGTCGTGCAACGCTGCGCCAGTCAACTACTGCAAGGATCCCGGCCAGGCCGAAAAGGAGCAGCGCAGTCCTAAACATGACCTTCACAGTAAGTACCTCGAAGCAACGGAGAGGTCATCGGGGGCCGATTCGCTGGGCGCTAAGCCTTTTTGCCTATTAGGTGATAGCCAACAGTGGCGTACTCTTCTCATTCAAGAACGCGTTAACCCCTTGGAAGGATCAATTAATGACCCGTCGATTTACGACGCTTGCGACCGTGGCGACAGCAGCGATGCTCGCAACGACCATGGGCACCGCAGGTGCCCAAGCAACAACAGAAACCTCGTGCGGAACCGCTCCCGCGGGATTCAACGTCATCGAGTCAGACGAACGATTCATCATCGGCACGACAGGGCAGGACTTCATCTGCGCTGGTCCGAGCAACAACATCATTCGTGCCAAGGGTTTCGATGACATCATCTACGGCGGCGGCGGCAACGACGTCATCTGGGGCGGCTTTGGCAACGACACCATCTTCGGTGGCGACGGAAACGACCTGATTCGCGCTGGTGCTGGCTTGGACAACGTCTGGGCAGAGGCTGGCGACGACGTCGTACTCGCAGGCGCTGGCCCCGACAACGTTCGCGGTGGCCTCGGCGACGACGAGCTCACCGGTGGCCTCGGCCACGACACCCTCCGCGGCAACGAAGGCGACGACACCCTGGTCGGCAACATTGGCATCGACAACCTCGTTGGCGATGCGGGTCGTGACGTTCTTCAAGGCGGCCTCGGCCCCGACACTCTTGTTGGTGGGTCCGAGAACGATCGGCTCACCGGCGGAGACCATGACGACAACCTCCAGGGCGGCCTCGGCAACGACGTCTTGCTCGGGGGCAACGGCGCAGACACGCTCACCGGAGGCGACGGCAACGACGTTCTCGCCGGTGGCGGAAACCCCGACATTCTTCGTGGTGGCAACGGTGACGATTCCATCGACGGTGGTAACGGTCTTAACTCTGCCCAGGGCGGCAATGGAATCGACAGCTGCCGCAACGTCGACGCTCCAAGCACCACCTGTGAGATCCTCGACGGCCTCGACCTGTCGTTGCTTCCCGCACGCCTAACGCTCAACGTTCCACTCGCTGGTAATTCAATCGTGATCGGCGACGACTGGACTGCATCACGCCTTATCGACGTGTTCTTGCCACCAGCGGGAACCAACGACTTCGGCACAGCAGTCTTTGCAACGTCGAATGCATCAGGCGATTGGGAGCTTGCGCTCACTCCAGCTCAGCTCAACGGACGTGACCTGTGGGTTCGTGACCGTGGCGCAGGCCGCGTCAAGGTCCTCAGCACGGTCGTCCAAAGCGCGACCTACGTGCCAGCGACGAAGGCACTCACCGTAAGCGGATCGGTCAACACCACTGTCGAGGCGTTCATCTACGACACTGCTGGGACGCTGATCTTCGTCGAGCAAATGAGCTTCTTTGATGCAAGCGCACAAAGCGTCGACTTCTTGGAAGTCACGGTCCCGATTGGTCGTGTCGAACTTCGCCACAGCGATGCCGACGGCGACCTTGTTATACGCCAAGTGTTCGCTGCTTAGTCACTCTGCGGACTCACATCGTCCGTTACGGTGACGATATTGAGTACTAAGAGAGATCTAACCCTGGCGGGTACCTGAACGAATCCGTCGTCCTGTCGATTAGCCGACAGGGGGACGGATTCGTCGCGTCAGGCGTGCCATTTCTTCGAGGCGACAACGAATTAGAGTCTCGCTCGTGAGGCTGCGGATCATATTCATCGCGATCGGGCTGGTGGCTGTTGGATGCTCATCTGCGCCTGCCGCGGAACAACAGGTGCTCGACGCATCGATTTCGCCGGCTCCAGCACCGAGCACAACCGCGGTCGCGCCATCGACCACAAGCACGACCGCACCGACAACATTGACCACAAGCACGACCGCACCGACAACGACGACCACCACCACGATCCCGCGGCCGAGCGGGCAGGCTCGCCCCGACTGGCTCGGCACCCTCGACCTCGAGTTGCGAGATGGCGAAGACCACGCGATTTCTCAGCCAACGCCGCCCGAGTTGATCGATCGTCAGCTGTGGACCGAAGACGTCTTGGCTCCGCCACCGGGTAGCGAGTTCGTTTCATCGATCGAGTCCCCTCCCCCGCCCGACGTTGTGTTCCGCTCGACGTGGAAATCCGAGTGTCCCGTCGGACTCGACGAGCTGGCCTACGCGCAGGTCTCCTATTTCGGATTCGATGGCCTCTACCACACGGGCGAATTCATCCTTCATACCGACTTCGCTGCCGACGTCGTCGACATTTTCGCCGAGCTCCACGATCGCCAATTCCCCATCGAGCAGATGGTCGTCACCTCCCAAGCCGCCCTAGACGCTGCCCCGACGGGCGATGGCAACAACACATCGAGCTTCGTCTGCCGACAGGCCGTCAACTCGGGGAACTGGTCGCGGCACGCCTTCGGCGG
>CAZMYN010000085.1:0-9360 GCA_964570495.1 uncultured Acidimicrobiales bacterium
CTCGATTCCCAAGGCATGGCCCGGGCCGATCGGCCCGAAGACGCCGACCTTGTTGTCGTAAACACCTGCGCGTTCATCGAGGCGGCTCGCCAGGAGTCGATCGACACGGTGCTCGAGCTCAGCGACCGTGCCGAGGACGCCCGCGTTGTCGTTACTGGCTGTATGGCCGAGCGCTACGGCGATGAGCTCGCCTCTGCTCTGCCCGAGGTCGATGCTGTCTCGGGGTTCGGGGTGCCGGTCACGCTTGGCCGCAAGCCCGACGCCGCACCGCTCCCGGAATTCGACCTGCTCAACTTGCCACGCCCGGCATCGAGTCGGCCCTGGGCATACGTCAAGGTGGCCGAGGGCTGCGACCGCAACTGCGGATTCTGCGCAATCCCGTCGTTCCGTGGGCCGCAACGCTCGCGGACGCACGAGTCGATCCTGGGCGAAGTCCGCTCGCTGGAGGCCAAGGAAATCGTGCTCGTCGCCCAAGACCTCGCATCGTTTGGACGCGACCAAGGCCAAGGCGAGCGCACGATCGGCACGCTGGTCCGAGAGGTAGACGAGATCGTCGAACGAGTTCGGCTGTTGTACCTGTACCCATCGGATCTCACCGAGGATCTCATTACCTCGATCCTCGACACCGGGGTTCCGTACTTCGACCTCTCACTGCAGCATGTCAGTCGACCTCTGCTGCGACGGATGCGCCGCTGGGGCGACGGCGAACGATTCCTCGACCGGATCAACGACATACGCGAGCTCGACGCGTCGGCTGCGTTTCGCTCCAATTTCATTGTTGGCTACCCCGGCGAAACCGAAGAGGACCACGATGCACTGCTCGACTTCGTCGATGCGGCGCAACTCGACTGGTGCGGCTTTTTCTCCTATTCGAAAGAGGACGGGACCTACGCTGCCGACCTCGACGGCGAAGTTGCGCCAGACCTCGTGCGTCAACGCTTGGGTGAGTTGACCGAACTTCAGGACCAAATCACCGCTACCCGGCGCGATCAGCTGATCGGCGAGACCCTGACCGTCTTGATCGACGAACCTGGCATTGGACGCACGCACCGCGAAGCACCCGAGATCGACGGTGTTGTCCACGTGTGCAACGATCTTGGTGTGGGGGAGATGCATGCGGTTGCTATCGCGGGAGCGCTTGGTCCGGACCTATTGGCCGACGGCGCTGTGATCGAGGACGTCGAATGACGGCCGGTCAAGCCCCCGCTGACGTGAGTCATAGCGCGTGGCACCACATTGGTCACTTCATGTCGAACCCGGCGAACCTGATCACCGCAGCGCGCATTGCTGCCTCGCCTATTGCGTTCGCGCTCATCATTGCAAACAGCGATTCGGGCGGAGCCTCGTGGATGGGCTTCATTCTCGGCTGGATCTTCGCTGCTAGTGATCTGCTCGACGGTTGGCTGGCCCGTCGCTTCAACCTCATTAGCCGCACCGGAGCGTTCCTTGACCCCCTCGCCGACAAGATCGTCGTGATCGGGGCGATGGTCTGTTTGGCCGTCGTCGATCGCTACCACTGGATCCCGGTGGCCCTCGTCGCGATTCGCGAGGTCGTCATTACGGGGTTCCGGAGCTACTGGGTAAAGAAGAACCGGGTGGTTCCAGCTCGCAAACTCGGCAAGTGGAAGTCGATCTTCCAGGGGGTTGCGTTGCAGCTTGCACTGTTCCCTCCATTCGAGAACACCGATGTTGTTGTCCAGATCGGCCTCTGGTTTGCTGTTGGCTTCACGTTGTACTCGGGGCTCCGATACCTGCTCGACGGTTCCGCATCGACGCGACTGAGCGGCAACATCGACGAAGGAACCCATGCGTTGTGAAGTAGTCGCTGTTGGCTCTGAGCTCTTGCTAGGCCAGATCAACGACACCAACTCATCGTGGATTGGGCGCGAGCTGGCAGCGGTCGGAATCGATTCGCACTTCCAGACCAAAGTCGGTGACAACTTGGAGCGAATGGTGTCGGTCATCGAGCACGCGCTCGGTCGCAGCGACGCGGTGATCTGCACGGGTGGGCTTGGCCCCACTCAAGATGACATCACTCGAGATGCAATCGCCGCGGTCATGGGTGTCGAGCTAGAAACCGACGAGGCGTTGATCGACAAGATCGAGTCCATGTGGGGTCTTCGCGGACGCGAAATGCCCGAGAACAACAAGCTTCAGGCCCGGCTCCCTGTGGGCGCCGAGGCCATTCCGATCCAGCCAGGAACAGCCCCAGGGGTCGTTGCCGAGATCGAGTTCGAGGGCCAGACCAAGATGATCTACGCCGTGCCGGGCGTGCCATGGGAAATGCACGAGATGATGAACGGATTCATTATCGAGGACCTTGTTCGCCGATCAGGAAACACTGCGGTAATTCGTTCGCGGACGCTGCGCACCTGGGGTACGTCGGAGTCCGGGCTTGCCGAACAACTCGCCGACGAGATCGACCGGATCGACCACGCAGACAACGCCGGCGTGACCCTCGCATTCTTGGCCAGTGGCATCGAAGGACTGAAGGTTCGCATTACTGCCAAGGGAGTCGATGAAGCCGAGGTCGCTGCGACGCTCGACGAGCAAGACGCCAGAGTCCGAGAGATCATTGGACCGATCGTGTTTGGCGTCGATGACCAGAACATGGAGTCGGTCGTGCTCGACCTGTGCGTGGCGCAGGGACTCACGCTCGCAACTGCCGAATCGCTCACCGGTGGGCTGATCGCGCAGCGTCTCACCGCTACACCAGGGTCGAGTCGAGCGTTCCGCGGCGGGGTCATCACCTATGCAACCGAGGTGAAGAGCGCAGTGCTTGGAACTCCTACGGGGCCGTCGGTGAGCGAGGAAATGGTTGAGGCGATGGCGATCGGGGCGTGTACACAGCTCGGTGCTGACGTATCGGTTGCAACGACCGGTGTCGCCGGGCCCGATGCGTGGGAGGGAATCCCGCCAGGCACGGTGTGGATCGCAACGTCGGTCGACGGTGTAGTTGAGAGTCACCTGCTCAAGTACCGGACCGACCGCAACCGCACTCGGAACTACACGACGATCACCGTTCTGAACGCGCTGCGTAAACGCCTGATCGAGCGGGCGTCCTAGCTCGCAGGAGCCTTCAACATCATTGCGTTGCGCACTGCTTGGCACACGAGCACGTCGTCTTGATTGAAGCCGCGGTGCTCGATCGTCACGATGCCACGGTCAGGTTTCGACGTTGACTCGCGCACGCCGAGGATCTCGGATTCGACCCGCAGTGTGTCTCCGTGGAACATCGGAGCGGGAAAGGTAACCGATTCGAAGCCAAGGTTGGCAACGGTCGTTCCGTGGGTCAGTTCGTGAACGCTGATCCCGACGACCATGCCGAGGGTCAGCAGAGAATTGACTAGCGGCCGTCCGAACTGTGTGGTGGCTGCGTATTCGGCGTCGAGATGAAGCGGTGCAGGGTTCAGCGTCTGGGTCGAGAACCCGACGTTGTCGGCCTCGGTGATCGTACGGGTGAGCGCGTGAGCCACGACCATCCCGACCTCGAAGCTTTCGAACCACATGCCCTTGGGGGTAACGGTCATGCAGCTCAGTTTGTCAGGTTCCGACCGACAGAGCGAAGAAGCTGAGTCCTTCGAGATCGGCGGTCGCTACCGTGTCCCAGGGGTAGGAGCTTTGGCGTCCCCAGGCTTCCTGGTCTGTTGCGTGTTGAGCAACGTGTTGAAGCCGGACCATGTCGGCCTTGGTTAGAGGTTGGAGCCGTACGCCCGCCTCAAGGGCAAGCGCTACTACGCAAGCCTCGAGATGGTTCTCCGCGCACGTGTTCCCGGGATCTGCAAGGCGCTGCCGTAGAGCCTCGGGCAGGTATGTCTCGAGTACATCGAGTGACTCGGAGAACTTCCAGGGAACATCGAACGACTCGCCAATGGGCTGAAGCGCCGTCAGGAGCGCTTCGGCCGCGCCGACTACATCGTCGTCGATGCTCAGGTTTCCGCCGTGCTGGAGGAGGTCCTCAACGGTTCCTCCGACGAACTGCATGGTGTTGACCATAGACGAGGTATCGGTGAACCTGTTAACGATCTGTAGCTCTGCTGTACCCCACTTGTGGGGGATTTATGAACGCTGCCTGCGGGCTAGTTGGCGTGCAGCGCCTCGTTGAGGCCGCCCCATTCAACGCCGTTGGGCACAGCCTCGACCGAACCGGAGAGCGAGTTGCGACGGAACAGCAAGCCGTTGACGCCCGAGAGGTCGCGTCCGGCCTTGACGTCGCCATCGGGCAAGGTGACTTTGGACCCTGCGGTCAGGTAGAGGCCAGCTTCGACAATGCAGTCGTCGCCAAGAGCGATTCCGAGGCCCGAGTTCGCGCCGAGCAGGCAGCGTTGGCCAAGCGAAATCACTTCGGAACCGCCGCCCGAGAGCGTGCCCATGATCGACGCTCCGCCGCCGACGTCGGAACCGTCACCGACCACCACCCCAGCCGAGATACGGCCTTCGACCATCGAGGATCCAAGCGTGCCGGCGTTGAAGTTCACGAAGCCCTCGTGCATCACGGTTGTTCCCTCGGAGAGGTGGGCGCCGAGGCGCACTCGGTTCGCGTTCGCGATGCGGACCCCGCTGGGCACCACGTAGTCGAGCATGCGCGGGAACTTGTCGAGCCCCTTGACCCCGACGTGGCGATCGGCCGACGAGATGAGCTGGTCGACGCGATCGGGGAGTACGGGCCCAGCCGAGGTCCACGCAACGTTGGTCAGCTGGCCGAAGATGCCGTCGAGGTTGATCTCGTGTGGGGCGACCTCTCGGCGGCTCAGCATGTGGAGGCGCAGGTACGCATCGGAAACGTCAGCTGGTGCGGTCGTCGGGTCGATCGTGATCTCGAACGTCTCACCCCGGATGAGGCCCTTTGCTTCGGCGAGACAGGACCGTGTGGCCTCGCCGTCACGAGGGAACCAACTGTCGATTACCACGCCGCTTTCGGTGTCGAGCCAGCGATGCCCAGAAGCCGTTGTCATAGTCTGCCTTTCAGGGAACTTTTCGTGAACCTGCATTGTTGAGAGATGCGAGTGAATCTACCGGGAAGGTAGGTTCGTACGACCTCTCATTTTTTCTGATGCAAAGGGATACACCATGAAGAAGAGCTTTGATGATGCCGAGCTGCGCGAGCGACTTACGCCCGAGCAGTACCAAGTAACCCAACAGGCCGGTACCGAGCGTGCGTTCACTGGCGAATACCACGACACAAAGACAAAGGGCACCTATATGTGCGTTGTCTGTGACGAGCCACTGTTTTCGAGCGAGACGAAGTACGACTCGGGCTCGGGTTGGCCGAGCTTTAGTCTTCCGCTCTCGAACGAAGCCGTCGGTGAGAACCGCGACGCGAGCCACGGAATGGTGCGCACCGAATCGGTGTGCGCGAGCTGTGGAGCGCACCTTGGTCACGTCTTCCCCGACGGTCCAGGGCCCGAAGGTCTTCGCTACTGCATGAACTCGGCTTCACTGCGTCTCGAAGAAGACGCCGACACCGATTCCTAAGTAGCAACGTAGCAATCCGTCACTCTTAGCCGAGCTCGTCCGAAGCCAGTTCGACTTCAGCGAGCACTTCGACAGCCACAGGTGAGTCGACGAATTCATTCGAGTCGGGATAGTCGCTCGAGTCGACTTTGGCGTCGAAGGGGACAACCTCGAAGCTCGGAGGTTGCACCGAGTCGGTGTTGGCAGCGCTTGCGCTGGCCCCACAGGCCGATGTCACGAGGGCGAATGCGAGGAGTGCTGCGGCGAGAGATGGGCGTTGGTTCGAGGTCATGATGTCAACGTACGCAGCGTCGACAGATCTGTCTCTGGGGAGGTTCCCCCAGGGTGCCCACCCCGGAAAGGGCCGCTTACTGGCTTGTTAGCCGGCGAACAGGAGCCAGAGCCCGCCGACCGAATACAACACCATCACGACCAACATTGTCTGTTGGCTACGGCTTGCATCCTTTACTTCGAAGCGTCCAACGGCCAGATCATGGGCGTACAGCACCGCAAGGATGTGGCCGATCACGATCGCCAGCGCCTGCACCCAGGCAACCGCGTCGGGGTTGATGAGGTTGAAGTTCACCTCGTTGCTCGCGGCCCCAAAGAAGTCGGTAGTCGGGTTGCCCGCGGCGTCGAAGTTCCCGAACGGGTTCGACAAACGAAACCAAAAGCTCTGCATTTGGTCGACGACGAGTTGGGCATAGTGCGCAATCACGTACGCCCAGACGATCGGAATGAGCGACGGGGCGAACAGGTCGGCTGCGCCCTCGTGGCTGAGGCCGGTCACTCTGCTCGTGGCGCGGGCGCCCGCCCAATACAGCACCGATGCAATTCCGATCATGACGACGAGGCCAATCGTGTTTGGCACCGCAGCCGCCCAGCCGCGGGGTCGACCGATGAGGTCGGCATAGATCGGGCTCTCGCTAAAGCCATCGAACGATGTGCCACCAAGGACCGTCAGCAGAAGCATCGTGGTTCCGGGGAGCATCGTGATGGTGGAGAGGCCGCTGAGCGGGCGGCGGACCCGCAGTGAACCGTCGGTCGAACGAGCGAACGGTGAGATGGCGGCGATCAAGGAGAAGAGAATCCCGAATCCGTCGGCTCGATCGAGCCAGCGACGTCCGTAGAGCGCCAACCCGCCGACCATGAACACCGAATAGAGGATCATCGAGAGGCCGAGGATCCGTGGCGAGTCGCCACTTGGGTGAACGAGTTCGAGGAACAAGAACGCAAAGAGGACGGCGGTCGCGATCCACCGGTGAGCGGGCGGTTCACGTCCTTCGATCGATTGAGGGAACGCCAGACCGATCGTCTCGAAGGGGTTCAGCGCTTTCCAGATGTCGCCAATGAGGGCCGAGACGATCGGAACCGCAACCCACAGCGCGACATAGATCGTCACCGGAGCAAGATTGATTGCCTCGCCGCCCACATCGGTGCCAAAGAGGCCAGCGGCGAGCGTCAGAGCGAATAGCCCAAGGCCCACAACTCGCAGTACGAGTTCGCCAACGCGCAACACTCCACGGGTTCCCGAGATGACCCGGCCCTCTTCGGCGTTGGTGATTCGCGGCTCGCGCCACAACGACCCCAGGCCCAGAAAGGAGAGCGCGAGCGCCGCAATAGCGGCCCAAGCAAACTGCCAGAACGGGAGGGGGAGGGTGCCGCGCGAACCAACCCCATGGGCCAGCCAGGGTTGCCAGAACTCGATCATGGCTAGGAGACGATGAACTCGACGATGAACGCGCCGGACTCTTCGAATTCAACCTCGAACTTGCCGGGCGTGTCGGCGGTGAAGGCAAGAGTTGTTTGTTCGCCCGGGACGATGTCGGCCAAAATGTCGAAGCCGTGGAGATGGATTTCTTCGGCGACGTCACTCGTGACCGTCACCGCGATTTCATCGCCCAGAGAGACGTCTATGCGGTCGTCGCCGTCGCTGTTGACCTCGCCGTTGGCAAGGGCAGCGGTCACGATCACGTCAGCGTCGATTCGGCGTTCGTCCGTGGGTGTCGTGGTTTCTGGCACCGTGGTGGTGGGCACCGTGGTGGGGGGCACTGTGGTAGTCGGGACTGTGGTTTCTGGCACCGTGGTGGTGGGCACCGTCGTAGTCGGGATTGCGGTTTCGGGTTCTGTGGCTTGGGTCGTTGTTGTTACTTCTGGCACCGGCTCTGCTGTGGTCGTTGTCTCGGAGCCGCAAGCGGTCGCAAGTACGCCAAGCGCGACAAGTGCACCGAGGAGGCGCACGAGAATTCTGTTCATCTTCTGGTCCTTTGCTAGTGGTCGGTTCGTTTGGTTGCCCTAACGAACAGGGGGACCACGCCGGGACAGAACAGAGTCGAGCGAGTGCATTGCTGGTACGAAGCGCAACGTTGCCGGTGCTGGCTCAACAAGTGTGAGTTGCCACCTTCGCGTTGGCTGCTCGACCCACGCAAGGGCGATCTCGGCAACGGTGCGTACGGAGAGTCCGAGGAGCACCGCAACCAGCGGTGCTGCCAGCAGGCCGATCCAAAAGACGGGCTCGGACAAGAGCGCCGTTGCCTCATAGCCATGGCTCAGACGCTCGATGAGTTCCATGCCGGCGTAACCCATTGCAATGAAGCCGGTGAGGGCAATGGGGCTCAGCCCGCTGAAGGATCGCTTTTTGAGGCTTGACGTGATCGTGCGGGTGAGGCCGAGAAGTAGCGCGATGGATCCGATGATCCAGGCAACGGTGAGGTGGTCATGGGAGAGCGACGAGTGGCCGGTGAATCCAGCGATGGCATAAGCGCCCTGGTGGGTGAGCAGCACGCCGACACCTGCCAAAAGAAGGGTATCGAGGCGGCGCATAATCCCAGTGTAGGAAGTACGTCGGCGCGCGTCTGGGCGTTGTGCGAAAGAAATCGAGTAAGAAATTGCCTAGAGCCACTCGCGCCAACAATGATCGCAAGTGGTTACGAAGGGACCCCGCAAAATGGCAAACATGGAAAGACATCCGTTTGGGCCCGGTTCTCATGCACCTTTGGCGAATGTGCACGACATGCCGGCCTGCTACCCCATCAAGGGAAATACGAACTCAATGAAGTTCCATAGGCCTGATTCTCAGGGTTATGCAGACACCAAGGCTGAGGTGTGGTTCGACTCACCGTCGGCTGCAATCGCCGCTGGGTTCAAGCTCGCTGGAGGCCACTCCGAGGGTGGACGAGACGAGGACTACGAGCCGGGCGGAGCGCATCACCCATGCACCGTCGAGGCAGTCAACGCAGCTCGTGCTGGCGTTTCGTCAGGAGGAGCGACCACGGTCACTTCGACCGGAAGCGCAACGGTTGATGGCGCTGCGGGCAAGGTGACAGAGATTTCTGGCGCCGCCGGTGTCGACGGGGTCGATATCGACGGAGGAAGCATTTCAGGCGGCAGTGTTTCGGGAGGTGGAGTTTCTGGCAAAGCAGCAGCCGCGGGGGCAGCGGGACTTGCTGGAGCTGCCGGTCTTGCTGGCGCAGCCAAGGACAAGTTGACCGGTGGAGCGGACATGCCCGACATGCCCAAGGGCAAAATGCCGGACATGCCGAGCGGCGAGGTACCCAAGGTCGATGTGTCGGGCGCTGCTGGCGACATCACCATGGAAACGCCCAAGGTGGACATGCCAAAGGGCGAGATGCCCGACATGCCTGAGGGCAAGATGCCGGACATGCCTGAAGGCAAAATGCCCGACATGCCGAGTGCCGACATGCCCGACGTTGACGCGAAGGGAATCTCCGGTACGGCAAAGGCCGCTGGCGCAGCAGGTATTGCCGGCGCAGCAGGTTTGGCTGCAGCCGCGAGCGGCAAGCTGCCCGACGTGAACGTTCCTGATGTCAGCGCTCCTGACATCAAGACGCCAAAGATCAACAAGCCCGACATCAAGACACCTGACGTCAAGACTCCCGACGTCAA
>CAZMYN010000085.1:9460-12412 GCA_964570495.1 uncultured Acidimicrobiales bacterium
GACGTCAAGACTCCCGACGTCAACGTTGGCAAGGGCGAGCGTCGCTTCACCGGCGTTGGAGAACCGGCAAAGGCTTCCACCGGAAACATCGACCGCAACGTCGGTGCAACCGGAGGTCGTGCAACCGCAGCGGCTGCAACTGGCGCTGGCGGCGCACGGGTGACCGAGACGGTGCAGTTCGATGACGACGATGACGACGGCGGCCTTATGGGCTGTCTGGGCCGTTGGTGGTGGCTGGCAGCGTTGATCCTTGGCATCTTGATCCTTGCCCTGATCCTCAACGCATGTCTGGGTGGCGACGACGGTGACGCTGCGACTGAAGTAGCAGCGACGACAACCACCGAGGCGCCAGCGCCTACAACCACCGAGCCTGAGCCGGAGCCAGAGCCCGAGACAACAACGACAGCAGCTCCAGAGACGACGACCACGACTGCGGCACCAACAACTACCGAGGCACCGGAGCCTGAGCTCCAGAACCTTGTTGCGGTAGCCGAGGCCGAGTCACCGCTCGTAACCGGATTGCTTGGCCCACTCGGCCTTGCTGCGGCACTCGAGGCTGATGGTCCGTTCACGGTGTTCTTGCCAAGCGATGAGGGCGGCCTTGCCTTCGTCGAGGCGAACCCCACCGTGGTCGACACGTTGAATGCAGACCCCGTTGCTGCAGCGAGCATCCTTGGCTACCACGTGGTGCCAGGCGTGTTTAGTGCTGCAGACCTGGAAGGCGGAGCGACGCTCACCACGTCGACCGGTCTCGAATTGGTCATTGCTGACGGTCAGGCCGGAGGGGTCGACATTGTTCGAACCGATGCGGTTGGTAGCAACGGCGTGATCCACGTGATCAACGGCGTACTTACACCGCCGGCGGAGCCACAGCTCGCCGTTACCGGTGTGAGCAGCGAATTGATCGGTGCGCTCGGCGCCTCGTTCCTGGTTCTCGGTGGCGCCATGGTTATGGCCAACCGTCGCCGTGAACAAGACGACGAGGAGCTCGCTGCTTAGACACAGCGACGAAAATAGGACAATCTCGTAGGGATGGCGCTCGGATTACCGGGCGCCATCTTGCGTTTTTGCCCGCATCTGTCGAACCTGCCAGAACGCAAAGACCAAGAGGGCCCCAGCCACTGTTCCGCTGACGCCGAAGGATCCGCTCGGCCCGCCAGCGCGATCAAAGATCGTCGGTGCAACGAAGGCCGCAACCGCTGCCGATAGGTTTCCCGCAGCGTCGACAAGGCCGGTACTGATTGCGGATCGATCCGCCCCGGTCTCGTTGAGCACGACGCGGGCAACGGCGGGGAACATCGCGCTTTCGACCGTCGTCTCAAGAAACGCGAAGATCACGAAGACGGCAACGCCGGGCCAAAATCCGAGCGTCAGAACGATCGGGACAAAGAGCAAGAGCGACGCCAACATGAACCACTCGGGATGTGCAAGACGGTCGGCGTAGCGCCCGGCGATCCGGGGCATGAACAGCAACGGGAACGCAATGACCAACAAGATGAGCCCTACTCCGGTGTTCGATACACCGAGGTCGGTCAGGTATTCGTCGACCGTTGCATCAAAGACGCCAATGTTGAAGAAGACAGCGATTTGAACAGCAACTCCGGCTCGGACCGCGGGGAATCGGAACAGCAACAGCATTTCAGTGAGGGTTGCATCGTGGGTGGTGGCGATTGGGACATGCGCCAACCAGCGCACGGTCGGCACCGCAACGATCGCGAGCAAGATGGCAATGACCACATAGGGCACAGCAATGCCGCCGAAGTTCGACAGCTGAGCCCCGATGGCAGGTCCGGCAATGAACCCGGCTACCGCAGCCGAGAGAAACGCACCGAGTTGCTCACCGCTGTCATCGGTCTGCTCGCCGATCAGTGCTTTGCGGCCAACGACCGAGAACAGGCCGGTGCCAAAGCCTGCAAGACCACGGCTGACCGAAATGCTCCAGAGCTCGGTGGCAAAGCCAATCCAGAGGTTGCCGATGATCGCTGTGGCAAAGGCGATTGCTCCAAGCAGGGCGAGGTTGCCGCGGTCGCCGTAGGGCGCAATCGCCAACGAGGTGATGACGGCAATCCCAAATGCCAGCGACGAGATCAGGCCAATGCCCCACGCGGGAAGGTTGTAGGCGGTCTCGATGTCTTCGAGAAACACGAACGTGACACCAGCGGACGCGACCATAAGGAGGTAGGTGAGGTAGACCGCTCGTTTCACGGGGGGAGTGTACGAGGCTCCTCGTGGAGAAAGTGCCCCTAAATGCTTGCTTCGAACAACTGTTCGAATTACGTTCATGTTGTTCGATCAGTCGTGTCACACCCCGTCTTTAGTGTGTGGCTCACATCAACAAGACAGATTTCAGAGGAGAAACAGTGGAGCGAGAAAAAGCACTTGATATGGCACTAGGCCAGATCGAGAAGCAGTTTGGCAAGGGTTCGGTTATGCGGATGGGGGAGAAGGGCTCGATGGCAATCGAGACCATTCCCACCGGAGCGCTTGCGCTCGATCTCGCACTCGGTGTTGGCGGATTGCCACGTGGTCGAGTCACCGAGATCTACGGCCCAGAATCATCGGGTAAGTCAACGCTTGCTACTCACGTTGTTGCCGAAGCGCAGCGCAATGGTGGCCAGTGCGCCTACATCGATGCCGAGCACGCCATGGATCCGGTCTATGCAAAGGCCATCGGCGTCGACATCGACAGTTTGTTGATCTCTCAACCCGACACGGGTGAACAGGCACTCGAGATCACCGACATGCTCGTCCGTTCCGGTGCGCTCGACGTCATCGTGATCGACTCGGTTGCAGCACTCACGCCAAAGGCCGAGATCGAGGGCGACATGGGCGATCACCATGTGGGCGCACAGGCTCGTCTTATGTCGCAGGCGCTTCGCAAGCTGACCGGCAACCTGAACAAGACCGACACGATCTGCATCTTCATCAACCAGTTGCGCGAAAAGATCGGTG
>CAZMYN010000086.1:0-12398 GCA_964570495.1 uncultured Acidimicrobiales bacterium
ACGCTCGAGACCGCTGGGCTCGGGGTGAATCGCCTTGACGAATTCAACGATGCCAACGTTCCCGAGGGTCAGTTCGTATCGGTTGATCCGCCTCCGGGAACGTCGATCGACAGGGGCGGAGCGGTCACGATCATCGTCTCGAAGGGCCCAACACCTGTTCCAATACCGCCGACGTCGGGCCGATCTCTCGGCGAAGTTCTGGACTCGCTCCAAGCTGTTGGCTTGCTGGCCGGCGATCTGCTCGGTCCCGATGATGAACCTGGCAACGCCCGATGCGATGTCATTGGCACCGACCCGCCTCAGGGCACCGAGCTTCAGCCGGGTGAGACGGTCACGGTCTTCCTCTCCGATTGCGGCGATGGCTAGTAGCCTCAAATGGTGACCCAGCACCAGTTTTTGTCGCCCGAGTGGATCGTCGCCGCACGTGCTCTGCGCGAGGAATTCTCGGGTCGAGTCACCGAACCCGCCGAGCCGGTAAAGGCGAACCTCGTGATAACCGATGCCCCCTTCGGAAGCGACGATATTGAGGGCCACGTCGACACGACTTCGGGCACCCTGATGGTCGACGAAGGGCATCTCGCAGATCCCGAGCTCACCGTCACGACCGATTATGAGACCGCACGCGCACTGTTCGTTGAACGGGACCCAGCCAAGGCAATGGAAGCGTTCATGATGGGCAAGATTCTCGTGACCGGTGCGGTCGAAAAGGTCATGGCATTCGCCGCAGCGCCACCTCCGACCGAACCCGATCAGCTGGCGCTCGCTCACGAGGTCGCGCAGCGTCTGACCGAGATCACCGCTAGCTAGTCTTTCGAGATGGCAAAGAACGAAGAGGGAGCCTTGTCGCGAGACGACGTCGTGCACGTCGCCAAGCTCGCCCTGCTCGACCTCACCGACGACGAGATCGATCGCTGCACGCTTCAGCTTGGAAGCGTGATCGAGAATGCGAGCGACATGAACAACCTCGACCTCGACGGTGTCGAACCAACCCATCATCCGCTCGGGCTCACGAACGTTTCGCGGCCAGACGAGGTCCGTCCGTCGCTCGACCGAGACGAAGTGCTCGCCCAAGCCCCCGAGGTCGAAGACGGCCGTTTCAAAGTTCCGCCTGCCCTGGGAGAGCACTGATGGCCAACGTTGCTCAGCCCGCTGCGTTCGGGACCGCGAGCGCTATCGCTGCGGCCGTTGCCGCAGGTGAACGCACGGCGGCGAGCGTTGTCGATGAACACCTCGCTGTCATCGACGACAACGAAGCCGAGGTGCACGCCTTCACCCTCGTGCTTGCAAATGAGGCCCGTGCGGCTGCAGCAGCGCTCGATGAGCGCCTCGCAGCAGGGGAGAGCCCGGGGCCCTTGGCTGGCGTGCCGCTCGCCGTCAAAGACAACATGTGTACCCGGGGAGTGGCGACGACCTGTTCGTCGAAGATCCTCGACGGGTGGCAGCCGCCCTACACGGCGACCGTCGTCGAACGCCTCGTCGACGCGGGGGCAATCATGGTCGGCAAGACCAACCTCGACGAGTTCGCCATGGGTTCCTCGACCGAAAACTCGGCCTTTGGACCATCGAAGAACCCCTACGACCTCGATCGGGTTCCCGGTGGCTCCAGCGGCGGTTCGGCTGCTGCGGTGGCTGCTGGCTTCGCGCCGATTTCGACGGGCTCAGACACCGGTGGCTCGATCCGCCAGCCCGCCTCGTTCTGCGGACTGGTCGGGGTCAAGCCAACCTACGGTGCCGTCTCTCGGTATGGGCTGATCGCCTTTTCGAGCAGTCTCGACCAGATCGGACCATTCGCCACCACGGTTGCCGACGCCGCCACCGTTTTCGAGGTCATGGGCGGTCACGACGAACTCGATTCAAGCTCGGCGCCACAACCTGCCTTGCCGGTGAGCTCGAAGCTCGACGCTGGCGTAGACGGCCTTCGAGTCGGCGTTGTCAAAGAGATGGCTGGCGATGTGATCTCGGGCCTTGACGCCGACGTGATTGCCCGAATGGAGGCCGCCGCCGAAGCACTTGGCGCTGCGGGGGCCATCGTCGATGAAGTCAGCATTCCTTCGTCGGTCTGCGGATTGTCGGCGTACTACATGGTCGCGCCCGCCGAGGCATCGTCGAACCTGGCTCGTTTCGACGGGGTCCGTTATGGGTTGCGAGAAGATGGCCCATCGACCGAGGCAATGAACACCGCCACCCGCACCGCCGGGTTCGGCGATGAGGTCAAGCGACGCATCATGCTCGGGACCTACGCACTGTCTGCCGGATTTCGCGATGCGTACTACGGCAAGGCCCAGAAAGTCCGAACCCGAATTATCGAAGACTTCGACCGGGCCTATGAGAACTTCGATGTGTTGCTCTCGCCAACGACGCCTTCCACGGCCTTTCCGATCGGCGACAAGGCAGCAGACCCTATGGCCATGTACCTGAACGACATCTGCACGGTTCCGTCGAACC
This sequence comes from uncultured Acidimicrobiales bacterium, assembly GCA_964570495.1. Lineage (GTDB taxonomy): Bacteria > Actinomycetota > Acidimicrobiia > Acidimicrobiales > SHLQ01 > SHLQ01. The sequence continues at coordinate 2,446 of CAZMYN010000086.1, forward strand.
TGTCGGGTCACCCAGCGATGTCGGTGCCGTTCGGAGTCGGCGACAACGGACTGCCGATCGGCGTCCAGATCTTTGCGCCGCTGATGGGCGATGTCGTCATGTTCCAGGCCGCCGCTGAGCTCGAACGTGCCGCAGCTGCGCAGAACGGAGCAACATCATGACCGTGACTCCGTCCGGTGCGAGCCAAGTCGTGATGATCGACCGGGGCCCCGACGTCCACGAGCCGTCGATTCCCGACGATTGGGAACTCGTCGTCGGACTTGAGGTCCACGTCGAGCTCTCGACCAAGAGCAAGCTCTTTTGCGGGTGCGCAAATTCGTTTGGTGCCGAGCCGAACACCAACATCTGCGTCACCTGCCTTGGGCTGCCCGGCTCACTTCCGGTCATCAACGAAGTAGCCGTGACCTCGGCGATGCGCCTTGGTCGAGCACTGAACTGCACCGTGCAACCGGGCGTGATGGCGCGCAAGAACTACTTCTATCCGGACATGCCGAAGGACTTTCAGACCTCGCAGTACGACAAGCCAACAAACATCGATGGCTACCTCGATCTGCCGCTTCACGTTGATGGCGAGGCGGTGCGCGTCGGTGTCGAGCGCGCCCACATCGAAGAGGACACCGGCAAGTCGACCCACGTTGGTGGCGACGGTCGCATTACCTCGGCGCAGTACTCGCTCATCGACTACAACCGCGCCGGTGTGCCCTTGATCGAAATTGTCAGCCGCCCCGATATTCGTACCGCTGAGGAAGCAAAGGCCTATGTCGCCGAGCTTCGCGGAATCGTGCTCGCGCTCGATGTCAGTGACGCGAAAATGGAAGAGGGCTCGATGCGTGTCGACGCGAACGTGTCGGTTCGCCCTCGCGGCTCTGATGAGTTGCGCACGCGCTGCGAGATCAAGAACATCAACTCGATCAGTTCGATCGGCCGTGCGATTGCCCACGAGGCCAACCGGCATATCGATCTCTACGCGACCGGTGAGAAGCCAACCCAAGAGACTCGCCATTGGGACGAGGAGGCCGGACGCACCCGGCCCGGTCGCTCGAAAGAGGACGAGGAGGACTACCGCTACTTCCCCGAGCCCGACCTGATGCCGCTGATCCCCACCGACGCCGAGATCACGGCAATCGACGATGCCATGCCCGAACTTCCCGGGGCACAACGCAACGCGCTCGCGGCGGCTGCGGGAATCGAGCCGATCGAAGCTTCGATCATCGTTGACCGTGGCGAGGCATCGTTCGCGCTAGAGGCCATCGAGGCTGGGGCCGACCCAAGCCGTGTCGTGGTACACCTCAACAACAACCTCGCCGACGGCCGCGGCGAACTAACGGTCGAGTCCTTTACTTCACTGATCGGTATGGAAGTGGGCGGCGAACTGTCGTCGACGCAGACCAAAGAGGTACTTGCCGAGCTGGTTACCTCGGGTGGATCACCGGCCGACATCGCGGCCGCCAAAGGTTTCGAGGCAATGGACACGGGCGAGCTCGACACGATGGTCGACGAGCTCATTACACACCACCCCGACGAGTGGGAACGCTTCTGCACGGGCGACGACGGTCAGGCCAAGAAGATGGCTGGCTTCTTCACCGGTCAGATCATGAAGGCCACGAAGGGTCAAGCTGACGGCAAGGTCGTCGCACAGCTGCTCAACTCTCGCCGCGGGTCCTGATCCGTCGCCCAGAAGCGGTCGGGCCGTTGGTGGGCTCCTCGACAGGACTGCGGATTTCTCGCCGCGGGTCCTGATCCGTCTAGAACCCTGCTTGTTGCGCGGGTACTAGTTCCATTGCGGCAAAGGTGGCTTCGCGCAGACGCATCTGTCCGACCTCGATGATTCGCCACCAGTGCTGACCTTGGGCGTTATCGATCCGTAGGCGACGCCCCGGACGCATGCCCGGAATAGCACTTACCCAGATCCGACGACGCTTGCCCGCATTCGCGATCGTGACCTCAACTTCAAGTTCACTGAACCCCATATATCGAACAGTAGAAGTTCAACCACGAAGGGTGTTAATCGACGGAGAGCCTCCTTCGGAGACGTTGCAACGACATGGCCAGGTCATGAAGGGCAGCAGCACGCCTCGGTCTCGCGAGGAGTTCCGAGCAGGGGGCGGCCACGCGGGGCGATGCGCCGATGGCCGCGGACCCAGATGAGTAGGTTCTCGATGCGTAGTCGAAGTCGCGCTACCCGCCGCGGCTCCGTCGTGTGAAGGCGCACGGTCGCTCGAACCCCGACGCGCCGTGCCATCGGGGTTACCTCGCCGGTCAGTGCCTGCTGTTCACGGAACAGCGCAACCGAATAGCCAGGGCCCATTGCTTCGCGATACTCCGAAGGCGAGAAGTTGGGTCGGTGAGTGTTGAGTAGGGGATTGTCTTGGCTGTGTTTGCTCATGGTTCCATTCTCTGCCTCGACCCCGAAATGCGCCAGCGACATATATGACTGCTTTTTATTCCAATGTGTCATGGGTGTTCGCGGTAGGGTGGAGACATGCAACTGGACATCGAATCACTGCGGGTTCTGCTCGCTGTCCTCGATCATGGCGGGATGACCCGAGCCGCCGAGCGGCTCCACATGGGCCAATCCGCCGTGAGCCGGAAGGTGCAGCGACTCGAGGATCGAGTGGGCCGTCCGCTACTGATTCGCGACGGTCACACCCTCCGCCCGACCCGCGAAGGACGGGCGCTGTTGTCCGACGCGAGGGCAATGGTCGACCTGCATGACCGTGCGGTCGCTCGCCTCGAGAGCTCCGATCTTGAGGGGAAGGTCAAGCTCGCATCCAATGGCGAGATCGACACCTCGCAGATCGCTGCGATTCTCGGAGCGTTTCGACGGCGTCACCCTGGCGCCACTGTCGATTTCACCGTCGACCACACCGGTGCGTTGGTCGACTGGGTTGAAGAGGGCGCGGTCGATGTGGCGATTTTCCAGACCACCGAAGATGCCGTTCGTCCAACCGATCATCGCCTGTGGTCCGAAGACCTCGTCTGGGTGACATCGACAAGCGAGTCTTTTGTCGAGGGCGTCATCCCGATGCTCGACTTTGGTCCCCACTGCTACTACAACAGCTTCACCCACGCGATTCTGACGAAAGGTGGCGTCGAGCACCGCACCGCCTTTTCGGCTCCGACGTCGGCTGACGTGCGAGCCGCAGTTCAGTCTGGCATTGGGATCGCAGTGATGAGCGCCCGCTATCTCGGAGGCGACGTGGTCGAGTGGAAACCGCCACTCGAGCTTGAACCGCTGCCTCACATCGTCCAAGTGATCCGTACCGTCCCTGGCGAACGCTCAGAGGCTGTTGACGCGTTGGTCGACACCATCGGCAATGAACTGACCGCCGGTCGTAGGGCAGCGTAGTCAGTCCGAGCCGACGACCAGCCAGCGGTCGGAGTAGAAACGCCACGCAAGCCCGGCGCCGCGCAGAACCATTAGGACCCAGATCGTCCCCCAAAGCCAGCCCAGGCCGAGATCGAAGGCCGGTACGAGCAACGCAAGCGGAATGAACACGACCGCTGCTCCGGCCATCGCCCAGGCCAAGAACTTCGTGTCGCCCGCACCGATCAACACGCCGTCGAGCGCGAACACGATGCCGTTGATCGGCTGCATCAACGCGAGGTGCACCATTGCAATCACGGCGAGCGACGCGACCGCAGAATCGTTGGTGAACAGTTCGGGTAGGAACGGCGCACCGATTCCGAAGATCACGAGTGCTACCACGCCGACTATCAGTCCCCAGCGGACCACTCGGTTCGCTGCTGCCCGAGCACCGGCGGCGTCATGGGCGCCGAGGAAGCGGCCCATCATTGCCTGACCAGCAATGGCAACGGCGTCGAGAATGAGCGCGGTGAAGATGAAGAACTGAAAGGCAATCTCGTGCGCGGCCAATGCTTCGGTGCTGATGCGGCTAGCGGCCGCAACGCTTACCGTGAACGAACCCCGAAGCGCAACGGTGCGAACAAAGAGGGTGCCGCCGACCCGAATGTGTCGCGCTATTTCGGCGAAGTCGGGGGTCAGTCGAACTCCGTGGCTCAGGACGTCTCGACCGATCCACCACAGATACGCCGCGGCTCCGAGCCATTGTGCGACGACCGTCGCGAACGCCGATGCGCCGATCTCCAGGTCAAACCCCACGATCAAGATCAGCTCGAGCACCAGGTTGAAGATGGCGGTGGTGATCGCAACGACCAGCGGCCGGGTCGTGTCTTGCAGACCGCGCAAATATCCCACTCCGCTGAGAGCGATCAACAACGCGGGCAGGCCCCACAGGCTGACGAGGAGGTAGCGGCGGGCCTGGGCAAGAACGGCCTCGGCGTTCCCGTCGTCGGTCTCGCCGAGCAGGCGCAGAACCGGATCGGCGAACCACCACGCGAGCAACGCCAAAATCACACCCAGCATCGCAGCGAGCCACAGGCCCTGAACCGCGTGGTGCGCGGCGCGCTCGTGTTCGTTCGCCCCGAGCAGTCGAGAGACCGCCGCTGTCGTGCCGTAGGCGAGAAAGATCACGATGGCATGAATCGTGAGCAGCGTTTGGCCCGCCACGCTCAGCCCCGCGAGCTCGATGGTTCCGAGCAGATTTCCAACGACCGCCGTGTCCGCGAGAACGTAGAGCGGTTCGGCAATCAGTGCGCCGAGCGCGGGAATCGCCAAACGGCCAATGTCACGGTCGAGCTCGGACAACCTCATGGGCGTAGTTCCACGACGGAAAACTACTCGGGCGTCCTAGTATCTCCTCGCAGGCAGTACGAAGGAGCACACACATGTTGGATCTAAATGGGGCCTCGGCAATCGTCACCGGTGGCGCCTCGGGTTTGGGATACGGCAGCGCCGCTCGCCTTGCAGCGAACGGCGCCAAGGTCCTCATCGCTGATCTCGATGAGGAGAAGGGCAATCAGGTCGCGACCGAGTTGGGCGGCATGTTCGTCAAGACCGACGTGGCCGACGAGGAGCAGATGCGTGCTGCCGTCGACGCGGCGGGGGAGATGGGTCCGCTGCGTGCTGCGGTGAACTCGGCAGGCATTGGCCACGCCATGCGTACGGTCAATCGCAAAGGTGACCCCTTCGATCTCGGACAGTTCGAGTTCGTCGTACGGGTCAACCTGATCGGCACATTCAACGCCACACGGCTCGCTGCTGCGGCGATGAGCAAGACCGAACCGCTCGAAGACAACGAGCGTGGCTCGATCGTCAACTTTGCATCCGTCGCAGCCTTTGATGGTCAGATTGGTCAGGCCGCATACTCGGCTACGAAGGCTGGCATTGCGGGCATGACGTTGCCGATCGCTCGTGACCTCAGCGCTGTTGGCGTCCGGGTCAACACCGTGGCGCCGGGCCTGTTCGACACGCCGATCTACGACAAGATGGTCGGAGAAGGTCGTGACCCACAAGAACTGAAGGACACGTTGGGACAGAGCGTGCTCTTTCCCAAGCGTCTAGGTTTCGCCGACGAACTCGCAACGTTGGTCTTTGAGTTGCTCACGAACAGTTATATGAATGGCGAAACGATTCGAATCGATGCAGGCGTGCGCCTGCCGCCGAAATAGGGGAAGACATGGCCGACGAACCAGTAGTGCTCACCGAACAGCGTGGACGGGTAATGGTCGTGACGATCAACCGTCCCGACGCAATGAACGCAATCAACCGCGAGGTCGCGGAGGCTCTTGCTGCGGCGATGGACGCACTCGACGAGAACCCCGAGATTTCGGTCGGCGTTCTTACCGGCAATGGGCGGGGCTTCTGTGCGGGAATGGACTTGAAGGCCTTTGCTCAAGGCAGCTTCCCGACCGTTCCTGGTCGAGGCTTTGGTGGCATCACCGAGCAGCCACCAAAGAAGCCGGTCGTTGCTGCAGTTGAAGGGTTTGCCCTTGCAGGTGGCATCGAACTCGCACTCGCATGCGATCTCATCGTGTCCTCAGAGGGAGCCAAGTTCGGCATCCCGGAAGCTGGCGTTGGCTTGTTCGCAGGCGCCGGCGGATTGCTCCGCCTGCCACGTGTGCTGCCCTATGGGGTTGCTATGCGAATGGCCCTAACGGCCAAGCCCATCCTCGCTGAGCAGGCGCACGAGTACGGCATGGTTACCGAGGTCGTCGCGAAGGGTGAAGCGCTCGACAAGGCCATCGAACTCGCCGAAGAGATCGCAAAGAACGCGCCGCTTGCCCTGATTGCTTCCAAAGCGCTCGTCCGTGAAATGCAGGGGCGCACCGAGGAAGACTTCTTTGCCTACCAGGCAGCGGAGTACTTCGAGATGGTCTTCCAAAGCGAAGACGCCATCGAAGGCGCAACCGCCTTTGCCGAAAAGCGTGCCCCCGATTGGAAGGGCAAGTAAGTAGCCGGATAGATCCGCGCTGAAGTTGCTCCCTATTTGGGCCGATACTGTGCCATGACGAAGCTTCGACGGAAAGTACCGGTTCTGCTCGTGGCGTTGGCGCTGTTCGCGTCCGCATGTAGCGATGAGCCCTCTGGGGTGTTGGCCGCCGGCGACGACGGTGATGCATCAGAGCGTGTCGAAGAGGCCAGCGACACCAGCAACACCGCCGCCAACGCGGACAGCTTCTCGGCAGTGGCCGAGGACAGCGCCCCGATCGCGGAGATCACCGATGTGCCGGGTGATGTCTCCGAACTGCTTGCTGAGGTGGCCGCGAACAGCGCCGTGTGGGAAGAAGCCGACCTCTCCGACTACGACTACTCAATTGCGCTGACGTCTCCAGAGTTCAATTTGGTCGCGCAAGTCGAGGTACGCGATGGCGAGGAGACACGACAGCTCTCCCATCCCGTTGACGACCAAGGATTTGGTGATTTCTCGACGATATTTCCGGACCTGTCGACGGCGATCCTGGACGGGGACGACCAAGAACGGATCGATGATGTGAGCTTTGACCCTGAACTCGGAATTCCGACGCGGATCGCAGGCCTTACGGAAGGCCAGCCTGCCCATCTTGAGATCTTTCGCTTCCGTACGCTCGATGAGTACCCCGAGAGTTGCTCAACGCAGGACCTCGACTTTGCTGGCCCAACGTCGAACGACCCGGTCGCGCTCACCCAGGCTGCGCTCCTCAACGCTGCGCAAACCTGCGATTTCCTCATGCTGTCGCATCTTGGCGACCAGGGCACACAAGAGCTGATCGTCGGGTCCGATGGCGGCGGAGTCGAGCGCTTGTGGCAAGCCGAGAAAAGCGGTGAGCTGCGCCTAGGAATTATTGCCGAACTGCTCTCCGAGGAGCCAGCGCTTCTTCCCGACGGGACCGCTGTTTGGCCAAAGGAGTTCGCCGGTCAGGGATCGGGGTACCTCGACTGGCGAGTCGGTATCAGCGCAGAGGGCGAGTGGCTGTTCTTCGAGCGCAACTAGCTCCTCAAAAGCACCTAGTGTCTCTCACGATGGCGAAAGCAGCAGTAACTCTCAATGCCGGTATCGACGGCGCGTGGACTCAGCTCCAGCAGCTTGCTACCTGGGAAGGTGTGGCCGGGATCGAAGACCTGCGCGAACCAACCCACGATGCACAAGGCGATCTGTCGAGCTTCCGATTCACGATCGACACATCGGTCGGTCGGATAGACGGACAGGCCACGGTCGAGGCAGACAAGCCAAAGATGGTTATCACGGGTTCCCAGAAGGGCCTCGAGATCACGATTGCGCTCGTTGTGACCGGAGAGGGCGACACCTCCCAGGCCAACATTGAGGCGTACTCGAAGGCAACAAAGTTCTTGGCCAAGCCTCTGGAACTTGCGCTCAATGCTCTGCTCGATAGCGGCCTCGACGACGAGGCAGCCAAGATCGCCGCACGGGTCAACTAACGCACAGATTCAGCGGTTCTCTAGTCGCCAAAACGGGTGCCGCGACGTACGATCAATCCGTGATTAAAAAGCTGCTCGTAGCGAACCGAGGCGAGATTGCGATTCGTGCATTCCGCGCCGCCACACAACTCGGCATTTCCACCGTCGCTATACATCCCTGGGAGGATCGCAATGCGCTCCACCGGATCAAGGCCGACGAAGCGTACGAGATTGGCGAGCGAGGCCATCCCGTCCGTGCCTATCTCGACTTCGATCTCATTGTTGCCACCGCGCTGAAGGCGGGCGCCGACGCGATCTATCCCGGATACGGATTCTTGTCCGAAAGCCCTGACCTCGCCGAAGCATGCGAGCGCGCCGGAATCACGTTCGTTGGACCAACGTCGAGCGTCCTCGAACTGACCGGCAACAAAATGCGCGCCCGTCAGGCCGCCGAGGCAGCCGACCTTCCTGTTCTCACGCAATCGCCTCCGATCGAAGACGCGAATGAAGCGCTCGGCTATGCCGACGAAATCGGGTTCCCGATCTTTGTAAAGGCAGCAGCTGGAGGCGGCGGACGCGGCCTTCGACGGATCGAGAACCGCGAGGACCTCGTCGACGCGGTCGACGCTGCACGACGCGAGGCCGAGAGCGCCTTTGGCGACTCCACGGTCTTCCTCGAAGAAGCAATGACCGATGTGCGACACATCGAAGCTCAGGTTCTTGCCGATGGGCAGGGTGGCGTCATCCACCTTTTCGAGCGCGATTGCTCGGTGCAGCGCCGCTTCCAAAAGGTGGTCGAGTTCTCACCTGCACCACAGTTCGATCCCGATGTGCGCGCGAGTCTGCTCGATGACGCCGTGCGGTTCGCTCGTTCAATCGACTACAAGAACGCTGGCACGGTCGAGTTCCTCGTCGAAGAGAGCGGCCGCTACGTCTTTATCGAGATGAACCCTCGTATCCAGGTAGAGCACACGGTTACCGAAGAGGTCACCGATGTCGACCTGGTCGAATCCCAGTTGCTCATCGCGTCGGGTTCGAGCCTCGATGACCTCGGGTTGACCCAGGACTCGATCAAGATGCGCGGCTTTGCGATGCAGTGCCGCGTGACCGCTGAAGATCCCGCGAACGATTTCCGTCCCGACACCGGCCGCATTGTTGCCTACCGGCCAGCAACCGGCCCCGGCGTTCGTCTCGATGGCTTGGTGTACCAGGGCGTCGAGATCACTCCGCACTTCGATTCACTAATCGAGAAGATCACGTGCCGCGGTCGCGACTTTGAGACGGTTATCCGCCGTCTGCGCCGAACGTTGGCCGAGTACCGGGTTCGCGGCGTGGCAACGAACCAGCCGTTCCTCCGGGCGATTCTCTCCGACGACGAGTTCACGTCGGGTCCCGTCACGACCACCTTTATCGACCAACGCCCCGAGCTCACCGCAGCGTCGGTTGGCGCAAACCGCACGACCCGTCTTCTGCGCTATCTCGCCGATGTGACGGTCAACCAGCCGCACGGCCCTGCTCCGACGCGCGTCGATCCGTCGTCAAAGCTCCCTGAGCGCGCCGATGAAACCGAACCACCAGCCGGTTCGCGTCAACGCTTGCTCGAGCTCGGCCCGGAAGGGTTTGCGGCCGACCTGCGAGCCCAGACCGCTGTGGCGATTACCGACACCACACTGCGCGACGCTCACCAGTCGATCCTCGCAACCCGAGTCCGTACCATCGACCTGGTCGCAGGCGCTCGACAAATCGCTCACTCGATGCCCGAACTGTTGAGCCTCGAGTGCTGGGGAGGTGCGACCTTCGACGTTGCACTTCGCTTCCTGCACGAGGATCCGTGGGAGCGTCTGGAACGCTTGCGTGAAGCTGCCCCAAACCTGTGCACCCAGATGCTGCTGCGCGGCAGGAACACGGTTGGCTACTCGCCATATCCAGATTCGGTCGCAAAGGCATTCGTTGCCGAGGCTGCCGAGACCGGCATGGACATCTTCCGAATCTTCGATGCGTTCAACGACATCGAACAAATGCGCCCAGCGATCGAAGCAACGCTCGAAGCGGGCGCCGTTGCCGAGGGCACGATTTGCTACAGCGGAAACCTCTCGGACCCTGGCGAATCGCTCTACACCCTCGACTACTACCTCGGCGTTGCCGAGACACTCGTCGACGCAGGGGTCCACATTCTGTGCGTAAAGGACATGGC